>JABGOW010000345.1 GCA_018645275.1 Verrucomicrobiota bacterium | reverse complement strand
TCTAGCGCAAATCGCAGGGCAGTACAAGGTCAGGGGGATCGTCGCATCAGAGCGTAATTTGAATAACCGAAGCCGATCCGGACACGGGCGTAAGCGTATAGTGCATTGCGGCTGCGGGAACGAGACAGGAGGTTCCCGCAGGCGCAGAAGCCACGTGCCCGTTGGCACCAATCAAGACCGTTCCTTTTGTCACGAATAGTGCATGGAAGCTGTTTCCCTCGTGGACAACGTCCTCCGGTCCCCTCAGCTCAACGCGCTTGGTTCGAAAAAACGGGCACGCAACAAGATCCCACCACTGGTTGTCGCCCGTCGACGTAATCGGCCGCGGCGGAACCACCTCGGGAGAGGCATTTTCCCAGTCGATCACCTGCAGGGCCTGCTCCATATGAAGTGGCCGTGGCTTCCCGTCGTGGCCAACCCGGCCCCAGTCGTAAACGCGGTAGGTCGTGTTGGAGTTCTGTTGGACCTCCAACAGCAGACACCCGGCCCCGATGGCGTGCACCTTGCCACCAGGCACGAAAACCGCACGCCCCGGCTTGGCGGGGACCCCGGCCAATGCAACCTTTTCCAGCTTGCCAGCTGCCAACGCCGCTTCAAAAGCCTCCTGCGTGACCCCGGGCTTCAACCCCGCATAGATGGTGGATCCAGGCTCGGCATCGAGCACAATCCACATCTCGGTCTTCGCTTCGCCACCTGTGACATGCGCATTGGCATTGCTCGGATGCACCTGGACACTGAGGTCCGCCTTGGCGTCTATGATCTTGATGAGCAGCGGAAAGACCTTGGCGTCAACCTGCTTGCCAAGCAGATCTGCCCCCATAGCCTCAACAAGTTCGTGAAGCGATCGCCCCTTCTCCGGGCCGTTGACAACCATGCTCACACCCTCGGGGCGATCCGAGATCTCCCACGATTCCGCACAGACGTCAGGCGTCCCCTTGCGGCCGTATGTCCGGGCCATGCGGCGCCCGCCCCAAACGTAATCCATGTAGAAGGGCTCAAGAAGGAGTGGATATATTTTCATGGGGGCAGTCTAGTGCGGAGTACAGGCGTATGGCAACAGAGATCGGTCCCGTCCTGAAATGGGCGCGTTGTCGGCTGAAGCCCGAGAGCGGGGAACACTTCTGCTGCGAATCAGAGACGAGCGGTATGCCCGCTACATCGTCCTCCGCCTCGATTGACCCGAGGCTGGCGCACAGAATCGAATCTACTTGTACCTGCTGGTTGCGTGTGTTTGACTCGATACAATCTGGGTGAGCATGTTGTGAGTGCGTAGCGCGAGCTGATTCTGTTGCCTTCGGGCAAGCTACTGCATAATCGACGGGGGCGGAGTCTGTCTTTGCGCAATCAGAGGCGACAGAATGCATAGCAGATCATGTTGGTAGGATATTCGCGAGCTGTGGGTTAGAATAATGATTGGAATGAAGTAATGGATAACATCGACAGACAACGAGAGCCCAGATCTGTTCAGAGGAATTCTGGCAGAGGGCCTGGTTATGATCCTTTCTGTGGGAGCAGACAGCATGAAGCTCCACCGGCCAACAACTATGCCCTCCTGATACACCGCTGGGTCAGTCTCCTCCGCAGGAGATGGCTTACCGTTCTGCTGGCACTCATATTTGGCGTGACAGCTATGGGCTACAAACTCTCCATAACCCCAAAGGTCTATCAGGCCTCAAGCATAATCAAGATACGCCCCAGGCGCCCCCGGATTCTGCAAGGCGATGGAGCTGTGCTCAATCATCTAGCCTATGGGAGGCGGACAGATGTTGTCATCAACACGCGCCTGGAGGAGTTCAGAGGCATGGTGCTGACGAATGCGGTGACTCACTATTTGCGGGATAACGGCGACAAGAGCCCAATGGATATTGGTGAGGCCACGTTTTCTCCAATAGAAGATTCATCTCTTGCAATGATAACCTGCGAACACTCCGATCCTGAAAGGGCCGCCGTAAGCGCAAATGCGTATGCTGCCGTTGCTGAACAGATCGCCTCCAGCAAGAACAAGGAGGAGTCCCACAAGGCTGTTGCCTGGCTTAATGATCAGGCCGTCAATCAGAGGGAAGCCCTGGAGGAAGCTGCCGACCTACGTATCAAGTTCATGGTGAACAATCAGATGGATTTGCTAGAGCACTCTCGCAAAGCAGCGCAAGACAAACTCGCACAGCTCAGCTCAAGCCTCGTCGAGATTCAGAGCAGCATGGTTCTGGCGCAGGACCTGTGTGATGCGCTTGATAAGATCGGCGACAATCTCGACGATATGAACACTTTGCCGACGTCAACCCCTCGATCTGCGGAGATTCATGAGAAGCTGTTTGAGTTGCGAGAGGCCGAGGCCGCCAGCAAAGCCCTGCGTTCCAAATACCGTGAAATGCACCCGAAAGCAATTGAGGCGGAAAGAACTGTGGCCGCACTTGCTTCAGAGGCTTTGGGAGCAATAAAGGGAGCTAGTGAAACGGCACACACTGACCTAAGGCTTCAGCTAAAGCAGATAGAAAGTCTTGAATCAGAGATAAGCGCCCAGCGCGAGATCGCCGCCAGATTCGATCTCGAGCTCGTTCAGATGAAGAGCAAACAGGATAGCATGCTTCGCACAGAGCAGGCCTTGGAAACCACATACAGCGGGCTGCTTCGGCGCATTGAGGAGGCGCGCCTGTCTGCCGACGAGAACACGACTTCGGTGTCTGTGGCAAAGAAGGCACCTGTTCCACTTGTACCGTTGTCGCCACGGCCCAAGAGCATGATGATCAAAGGACTACTGCTAGGCCTTGTACTTGGCGCGGGGTTGGTTTTTCTCAAGGAAGTTCTTGATGAC
This sequence comes from Verrucomicrobiota bacterium, assembly GCA_018645275.1. Classification (GTDB taxonomy): domain Bacteria; phylum Verrucomicrobiota; class Kiritimatiellia; order UBA8416; family UBA8416; genus JABGOW01. Next base: position 8,608 of record JABGOW010000345.1, on the reverse strand, counting down.
CCGATCACGTCCTCAGCCGATGTAGAGGACTGTGTTGATCTGCACGTGCTGGCACTTATCCCAAGAATACGAAAACAGTCGAGGGCGCACATAGCAAGAGAGACCCTGATCAACCGTTCCGGGTTGATCGCGGAGAGTTTCGCCGGCATGCGGGTAAGGCTCGCTTCCATTCAGTACGGTTCTACTCTAAACTCCTTGTTGATCTCCAGCACTGCCCCGGGAGATGGAAAAACAGTTGTTTCTTCCAATATTGCCATTACGTACGCCCGTCATGGCGCAAAAACCCTACTCATAGATTTTGATTTGAGGCGTCCGAAATTGCGCCATGTATTTACCGAAATAGGCGATGTTAAGAACCTTGCAGAGGTGTTACTCGATGAAAGCGTTGGCGCATCCGAGTTTGAGGCCTTGGCTCAGCAATCCGATTGCAAGAACCTTGATGTGATTGCGACTCATGCGGTTGACGATGATGTAAGTGCCGCAGAAATTGTGGGTTCTGATAATGCAAGGCGTCTACTGAACTGGGCTAAAGAGAATTATGACCAGGTGATTCTAGACAGTCCTCCTCATGGTCACATCAGCGATGCCGGTGTTCTTGCCTCTCAGGTTTCTGGAGTCGTGCTCGTGTGCTGGGCAGATCGCAGCAGGAAGCACAGTCTGCGACATGCAGTACAACAGCTCTCGGAAGTGGGAGCCAATATTGTTGGGGTTGCTATCAACTCTGTCAGGCAAGACGCAACGAGTGGCTTCGGCAGATATGACTACTACCATAGAGAGTATGATAGTACCCGATATGTGTAGTCTGGACATTCCCCTGTCGTTCGCTCTGCTTGACGAATAGGATCCCTCGGTCCGCAACGTTCGTCGGGATGGTGGCTAGAAGTAACAACATGCTCACTTTCTGTTCTTTCTTATTCAGTCGCAGATCAACTCTCGCGCTGTTCTACTTGCTGCTTCTGTATCCGGCTTGGATCAGGGGCGGTACGCGTATAGCGGTACAGTTCCCAATGGTCTGTATAGCGGCGCTCTTGCTGCTACAGGTGATTGTTTATCTGTTTCGGAAGCCGGAGCTGCGTCGTGCTCTCTTTCGCGATCCTGTAGTCTATTTGGGTGCCCTGTTTCTCTCGTTCCTTCTGGTTCAGTGGTGGAATGCCGGACGTGAACTCATTCTTGATTGGGAAGGTATGAAATGGGTGTATGGGGCTCCCAGTCATGCTTGGCTTCCATCTGCCATTAAGCGCGCTGATGCCGCAGAAATGTTGAGATGGTTCTTTCCGGCATTTGTTCTGATAGCAACGATGCGGCATGCCGTCCGGACTTCCCGTGAAGTAAAACTCACTCTGAATATCATGTGTACTAGCGCATCTATTCTGGCCTCTCTGTGTGCTGGTCAGTGGTTGCTTGCTCGAATTTGGGCCATTGGGCTGGTTCCATCCGAAAGCTACTGTTTCACATCGTTCGGTTATGCAAATCATGCAGGAATCTACTTTGTCTTCATGTTGTGCCTGTCGCTCGGGTTGCTGGTTGATTCTGCCTTCTCCAAGCGAGCGCGGAGCAGAGATGTCATCTTGAGGTCGATCGCGAGTCTGGCTGTTTTTATAGGTGCGACGCTTTCAGCGAGTCGAGCAGCACTCATTCTGGCCTGTATGGTGCTTGTGGGTGCCGCCCTGTACTTCGTGTGGCTTTCATGGCATCGCTGTTCAAAGGTCGCATTTGTGAACAGGGCAAGTAGTGCAGTGGCTATGCTGTTGCTTGTGTTGTTTGTGGTGCATGGGGCCGGCAGGGACCATTTGCAGGAAGAATTCGGCAGTCTGTTTGATTCTGAATCTGCGCGTGTCGAGAGAGTTGCAGCAGGAAGCGTGAGCAAGGCCTTCATCGAGGATAGCATGCTTGGAGTTCGAGTCCTTCTGAGAGAAGTTGCTGTTGATATTTGGCGTGACCACATATGGTTTGGGGCTGGTGGCTGGTCACAGTGCCATATGGCAGGCACCTATCTGGACGAGGACCGATGGGGGGTCATTATGGGCAGCGGGCGGGCAAATACGCATTGTGATCCACTCCAGTTTCTTTCCGAATTTGGTGTTGTAGGTAGCGGACTCCTGCTCATGATCGCTGTTCTTCTGGTGCAACCGCTGTTGAAGAAAGAAAAGCGTCACCGCAGCCTATTGGGTAACCCTGTTCTTGTTTGCTGTATCGTGGGGGGCGCGATTGTTTGGTGCTACAGTTGGGTTGACCTTCCTTTTCGATCACCCGCAGTTCTATATGCTTGGGGTATTGTTCTAGCGGGAGTTCCGGCAACATTGCGGCGCAAAGCACTGCGGGCAGGATCTCTGCACCGTCAACGATAGGCGGCAGGTAAGCGGCCCTCCTGCAAGTCTGCATCTTGCAATCGGGCAGTAGCTACGGCTTTCCAGAGCTGCAGTATCTCCGACGGCATCAATACGAACGACACTCCTCTTTGAGGGTTGATAAATTGGGAGCGCAGTTTAGTTGAGTCTAAAAGCGAGAACATTGGGTGCATTCAAATGGAATGCGGCCGAGAAATGCCTCATACAAGGCTTGAACTTTCTGTTCGCCATTATAATGGCTCGGATGCTTGTTCCTGAAGATTTCGGTCTGGTGGCAATGGTTACTGTGTTTTCGGGTTTCCTAGGCCGCTTCATTGATGGTGGCTTGAGCTCCGCACTCATCTATTCACGTGATGCTAATGAAGCAGATAAGAGTTCAATATTCTGGGTAAATATCGGCATCGGCGCGGCGCTGTCATTAGTCCTATGGCTATGTGCGCCATTGATAGCCAGATTCTATAACAATAGCCTCCTAATCCTCATTACCTGTTTGCAGGCCATCAACTTCTTCCTCGGCTCGACAACACCTGTGCAATTGGCTCTGTTTAGAAAAGAGCTGAACTTCAAGAAGATGTTCTATGCGCGACTATGGGCGTTGACGGTTTCCGGGGTTGTTGGAATCGTGATGGCATATGCTGGCTATGGTGTGTGGAGTATCGTGACTCGCATATTGCTCATGTCCAGCATCTTCTCGCTGCTACTATGGCTGTTTTCCGAGTGGCGACCGAAATTGATGTTCGACCCGAAGCGACTCAAGGTGTTGTTGAGCTATTCATTGCCCCTGCTTGGAAGCAACGTCTTGAGTTACGTACAGAAGAATCTCGATACTCTGATTGTAGGGAAGTGCCTTGGAGGGGGTAGTCTTGGAATCTACAATAAGAGCTATCAGTTGATGGTCTTGCCGGGCAACCAAGTAACCAGCATGGTTGGGTTTGTGCTGTTCTCCTCTTTTGCCAAGTTCAATCATGATAAGCAGAAGTTGTGGAGCACCTACGTGGTGGTGACCAAGGGCATCCTGTTGTTCTCCATTATGATCTCCCTAACGATATATTTCGTGTCTGAGAGTTTTGTGATGAATATCTTGGGATCTCAGTGGGTCGGGGCAATTGCCATTATCAAGATAATGGCGCTGGTTGGGTTAATACAACCCTTGGCGAGGTCTGTTGGAGTATTGTTTAACTCTGTTGGGGCAACCGGACTGGCGTTCAAGTTGAGTCTGATTGCAACGCCGATTTACCTGGTATGCATTGTGGTGGGTGCATTGTGGGGGTGCCGGCTTCTTCTATCTCTACGACAAAAAGGGGAACCCCCGAGAGACCAAACTCATTCCCGAAGCCATGGCACACTCCGATCCTGCTGGGGCAGAACGATATGGCTATACCGTCACGCCCCACCTTGGTTACCACTTCATGCGCCTCAAGGGCACCATTGGCCAGGACGGCAAAAAACAGGATAACCGCCATAATGAACAGGAGCGCACCTTCAAGTGGGATGGAGGCGAGTTTCAATTCAAGCCCTTTGCGCAAGTGGCCGGCTTCGTGGCAATCCCTGCGGATGCGCGTATGCCAACGATCTGCAACTCGTGGAACGAACTCTACCTGCAATACCGAAACGGAGAGCAGACGGAGTACCTTGAGAAATCCCTCTACAACACCGAGTGGAAGTCCTTCAGGGTCCTGGACTAGACCTCTGCAGCATCCGCGGATGCTGCCCGCTTGATGGTTGCCGGCAACTCCAGCAAGCGAACCTTCGGCTTCTGATCAGCAAAGAAGTTGAGGCTCCATTTGGAGTGGAACAGAATGACCTTCCGCTCCGCGGCATCAAACGCCACACGGCAGCCATGAGGAAGCATGGCATCTGCCACCACGGAGTCACCACCCTCCGACTCATCAACCCAGCGGATCATCGTGTAGGGAGCAGTCTCAAGTCGGGCCGTTGCGCCATACTCATTCTCGAGCCGGTATTTGAATACCTCAAACTGAAGCGTTCCAACGGCACCAAGCAACGGCACGTTCTGGGCTGCATCCGCAAGCCGGAAAGACTGGAGCGCCCCCTCCTGAAGCAAGTGCTTCACGCCCGCCTGGAAACGCTTGTATTCAGCAGGAGCGGGATTGTAGAGCGACGCAAAACACTCGGGAGCAAACTGCGGCATCTCGTCATACACAATGGCAGGGTCTTCCGTCAGCGTATCACCAATTCCAAATTCAGAATGCCCGACCAAGCCAATAACGTCACCGGGATAAGCGGTATCCACGGTTTCGCGGTCTCGCGAAAAGACGCGATGAGAGCTCGAGAGCCGCACATACTCCCCAGTGCGTGAATGCGTGACCCGCATGTCACGCGTGAAGCGCCCCGAACAGATGCGCATGAACGCAATCTGATCACGGTGGCGCGGATCCATGTTCGACTGGATCTTGAAGATAAAGCCGGAGAATGCCGGGTTGTTGGGGGCAATCACCTGGGAACCTGAAAGCCGTGACTGGGGAGGCGGCGCGTGGTCGAGAATCTGATCGAGCATGAGCTGCACACCAAAGTTGTTGATGGCGCTCCCGAAAAACACCGGGCTGAGCTCGCCGGCTCGCACAGCAGCCAGATCAAAGACTTCACCGGCGGAATCCAACACATCAAGCTCTTCGATCAGCGCGTCATGGATGTTTGCCGGCAATCGCTCACGGACTTGAGGGTCGGTAATGGCATGGAGTGCCACCGGGGCACGATAGGCTCCGTGCTCCATGCGCTCAAAAAAGTGGGCCTGTTTGGTCTGCCTGTCGTAGACGCCCTGAAACTCGCCCCCATCCCCAAGCGGCCAATTCATGGCACAGACGCGCAGGCCCAACATTTCTTCAAGTTCATCGATCAGCGCAAGCGCGTTCAAGGAGGGTCGGTCCAGCTTGTTCATGAACGTGAAGATCGGAATGCCGCGCATTCGGCAGATCTCAAAGAGCTTCCGTGTCTGACTCTCAATGCCTTTTGCCGCGTCGATCACCATGACAACGGCATCGACGGCCATCAGGACACGATACGTGTCTTCCGAAAAATCGCGATGACCAGGGGTATCAAGCAGGTTCACACAGGCCCCGCGATACTCAAACTGTAGGACCGTTGACGAAACCGATATGCCGCGCTGACGTTCCAGTTCCATCCAATCAGAGGCTGTACTACGCTCCTTCTTGCGAGACGTTACCGACCCCGCCAACTGTAGCGCCCCGCCGTAAAGCAAGAACTTCTCCGTCAGCGTGGTCTTCCCCGCATCCGGATGCGAGATAATCGCAAACGTCCGCCTCTTTGATATTTCCTGTTCAGCATTCACTGTGAGTACCTGGGCCTTTCAATATGAGGGGCGGGAGTCTAAGAGACCTGCCACCCATGGCGCAATCAGATTCGACAACGCAAATCGGCAGCGGGCGATCCACAAGCCTCCCCCTTCGCAAATAGCGCTGGACCCTAATAACGGGCAGGCCTAGTATTGACGTAACATTCAAGGCTTTGATGAATCCAGCATTCGGGGGTAGCTCATGTGCAAGAAAGCAGGCAAGAAGGCGGCAAAAAAGGGGGAGAGCCCAAAGAAGATCGGCCGCAAAGAGTATAAGCGCGTGCTCAACGACCTGCAGATCGAATTGGTCAAGCTACAAGGGTGGATTCAACAACAGGGACTGAAGGTTGTGGTGATCTTTGAAGGTCGGGATGCAGCCGGCAAAGGAGGCGTGATCCAGCGTATTACGCATCGCTTGAATGATCGCGTCTGCCGCGTCGTCGCCCTGGGCGTTCCCTCAGCAAGGGAAGAGAGCCAATGGTATTTTCAGCGCTATATCAAGCACCTCCCCGCCGCGGGAGAAATGGTCCTGTTTGATCGCAGTTGGTATACGCTCGTCGGCGTCGAACGCGTCATGGGATTCTATCCCGAAGCGACATGCCAGGAGTTCTTCCGCACCTGTCCGGAATTCGAGAGCATGTTGGCCCGCTCGGGAATCACCATCATCAAGTACTGGTTCGATATCAGCATGGAAGAGCAGGAACGCCGGTTCCGGGCGCGACTGGAAGATCCCACGAAACGCTGGAAACTCAGCAAGATGGACATTGAATCGCGCACACGCTGGTCCGAGTACTCCAAAGCGCGTGACGACATGTTCAAGTACACCAACATCGAGGGAGCGCCCTGGTGGGTTGTGAACGCGAATGACAAGCGGAGGGCACGCCTGAATAGCATTACGCATTTGCTTTCCCAAATCGACTACAAGGAGATTAAGCCCAAGGTTGTCACCATGGACGACCGGAAGCCCCTCAGAAAGCCAGATCCCCCCATCATCGCCCCGTCACAGCTCGTGCCCCAGATCTACTGATCAGAGAGATCACTCAGAAAACACGTCAGCTTTGATCCGGACGGCCAGGTCCTCAGCGTCTTTGCGGCCCACAAGGCCATTTCCAAGCATGATGTGCTTGCCCGTGTCCGTAAGAAGTTTGACGGCGTAGAACACGGTCTGGCCTGACTGGCTGGTCTTGGTGGTCACAACATCCTCTACGTCTTTGCGTTGGATGATCTTCGCCGGAGCAATCCCCAGAACGCCTCGCGTCACCGTGATCACACGACCGTCGATCGCCACTCGGCTGCTTATAAGCCAGGCATCCAGAAGCCCCCAGAAAACAAGCCCATCGATCAGGCCAAAAATGACGGGAAAGATGGTCGGAGCACCGAATTTCAGCATCGCGACAACGGCAGCAGTCCAGCCGACAAAGAACAGCGTCAGTCCAAGAGCATGCCCGGGATGCCGCGCAGCGGGAAAGCGATACAGCAGACCGTGGTGCGTAGACTCGACCGACAGCTTCAGCTTGGCGATCAGATCCTCTGGTGAAACCTCCGCCTCGTAGTCCTTGACCGAAGCATCATCCAGAACGAAATCCTTACGACTCTCTGCCGTCCTGAAGACCGGCACGTCAAACTTGGTGCTGAAATCAATTCCGCGCGTCTTGGCTTTGGCCTCCACTCGCCAGATGATTCCATCGTTCCCCACATCAGGGCTGGATTCCTGAACATCAAATGGAATCGCAAACAGCACCGGCAACGCCGTCCGACTGTAGTCGGTCGCCAACAGCTCAGTGGATAACTGTCGGGAATCCTCCCAGACCACGTCATTATGCGTGTTGCGATGCTTACCGCTTCCGGTCACATAGTGATGGATGCACTGGAGCGTAACGCTGAATCCGGTCTCCGGCACCACATGCACGGGGACATGAATAATGCCCCCAAGCTTCCCGCCGACAATACCAGGCACCGAAGCAAGCTGTAGCGTGGTCGCGCCATACTTACGGTACTTCAAAATGGCGTATACCGCCCACACGATCATAAAGACCCCAACGAATGGAAACAGCAATGCAACCAACGCGCCCTTCTCGCCCTGCTTCAGGTAGCCATCGGTGAAGGCCATGAAACCAATCGGAAATGAGATCGCATTCCAGAAGAGGGCAAAACCAGTGGCGGCATACATACCCACCTTGTCAGAAGCTTTGATGATCCCGTCCCGCCAGGCTGGCTTCCACTGCCAGGGCTGGTCGGGATTCGCCAAGCGATCCAGGTCCTCTTTCTTTTTCGTCTTGATGCCCAGAACGCCAAAGATGAGCATGCCAAAACCAACCCCGCCAAACGTCAGTACGAAGATCATGTAGAACCCGATCATGCCCCAGCGAACGGCCGGAAAGAGAACCGCCTCCCACGGCATCTCGGGGTTCACACGACAGACGTTTGTTCCCCGCTTCTTCTCAGATCTGATCGTGTTGCAGCAATCACGCTGAAAGGAACCAATGTTGTCAGCCCCCTTTGAAAAGGAAACCCGATCGGATTCGTAGCGTTTTCCATTGTAGTGGTAGGCATAGCGCGCAACGCACTTGTAAGTCGTGGAATCCGAACCCCTGCTGGACTGCAAATCAACAGACAGAATCTCGCAGGGCATCTCCTCCCACTCAGACGCACGGCGACTCTGCGTGACCGTGTTGATTGCTAGCCAGAGCATACCAACCCCAACGCCTGCAAACGGTAGCGCAAACAGCGCCAGGAAGACCTTCTGTCCAAAGGATGATTTCCCCCTACTCATAGTTTCTCCCTCATCAAAAAATGGTTCTGTCAAAAGTTCTTGACCGTTGACCCCGTAATGCCCTGTTCATCAGAGAGTTGCGACGGTATTGCCGTTCTCCCCCGTTTTCTCCACACTTGATCGCACACTTGAGTCCACTCTTAAACCCCACCCTTACTTGGTTACGCTTAAACG
>JABGOW010000012.1 GCA_018645275.1 Verrucomicrobiota bacterium | reverse complement strand
GGCCAGGCTTCAGCGCAGAGACCGTCAGAGATGTTCTGAAAGCAGGTGGGACGCTCCCCATCAACCAGCTGCTGCGCTGCCGCGTACGCTACTTCACCGACGGAGCTGTCCTGGGTAGCAAGACATACCTAGAAGACGTTTTTCATCGCCATCGGCAACGCTTCAGTGAAAAGCGAAGAACCGGCCCCCGCACCATGATCGGAGGCCAGTGGGGAGACCTCTGCACCGCGCGACGGCTCCGCTTGGACGTCATCACGCCGCCGACCACCTGCTAAACTACGCCATCGCCAGATTCAGAGATCCACCAACAGGTGGATTGTGCCCAGTCCCCGTCTAAACCGATGCGGAACACACATCACCGTGTCAAGTCACCTGCCGCCGAGAGCACCACGAACCGTCGCGCCCTCGAATTATCCCTTCGCAACACAAGCACCCCGACGAACCTCCGGCGTTCGTGGCGATTCGGCACTAATTGTGTGTCCCCATCCAGACTCTCTACTCATTTTCATGACTCCATTGTTTCGGTGTCATGATTATGACGCAACTATCCAGACTACCTCACCCCCGACAATTCATTTCGGTGTCATTCATTCTGACGCAACGCGCCCTCGATCTTGGCAGAGGATCGGTCTTGCCTTCCGGGAGTGCGTTTTGCAGAATAGCCGACATGAGGCCGATGCAAGATGATCGTGCAGGTTTTGTCTGTGGGCGGTGCTGTTGGCGAGCGGGCGTGATGCTGTTTCCCTGTGGCTTCTTCCGCACCAATCACCGCACTGGCAAGGGCGGGTCATTGTCAATACTCCGATCCGGTCTTCTGGCGGTTCTCGTTTTTGCGCTGACAGTACCTTCCTCGCGCGCCTTCGAACTCGACGCGGGCATGCTCACGACGCGGGAAGCGCTCTACCAGAAGTGGTTCAAGGGCGAGCTCACGCTCGAGCAGTTCAAAAAGGCTGCCCAGGATGCTGAAAAGGGCGGCAAGCGCATCCATTATATCAAGGAGCTTCTGGATGATGAAGAGCTGATGTTCAAGGGGCAACGCGTGCTCAAGCGGTCGGGCACACCGGCAGTGGAGGGGCGCGGGGTCATGTCTGATGAAGACCTCATGCTCAGGGACGCCGATGAGCTTGGATTATCGAGTGCGGATCGAAAGCAGTACGAAGAGATGATGGAGACGTACTACGACCGCACTGTGAAGAAGCTCCGACAGAAGGCGGGCAAAGTGAACAGCGATGCCCTGTCCACGCGCACGGCGGACGACGTCCTTCTATGGAAACCCAAGCCCTTCAAGTCCAAAACGATGGGGCATATAGAAGCGGAGATTCTGACCAAGGCCCAGGAGCATGAATACGCGATCTATGCTGCGGCGGGTGCCGGGGACAAAGCCAAGACGATCGGCCAGGCTGAAGAGGCTATTCTCGACAACCTGAACAAAGGCGGCAAGGGGTTTGCTAAGGATCCAAGCCAGTGGATCGGCGACGACAAGATGATGCACAAGTTGTGGGATGAGTTGCGCATCACGGCCAAGGACACGCATCGTTCCATGAAAGCGGTCGACTTCGACACGCTGCTTCCGGGTAGGTATGACCGATACGTGAAACTCTCCGGTATGAAGTCCATGCCGAACAAGCTGGGGATTTACGAACTGGGGTCGACGCTTGATGAGCAGTTTGCCGGTCTGCGCATAGAGCAGGAGAAGATGCGCAAGATCATGAGAACGGCGTTGAAGAGAAGCCGCACGGAGACCGCGACGCAGATTGACGATCTTCTCAAACGCATGAAGACCATCGATTCGGTGAGCGAAATGGACGTACTCATGCGCCAGGCCGGCGAGGTGAGTGATCGCATGTACCGGATAGGGGAGAATTTCAAGCATCTCGAGAAC
>JABGOW010000013.1 GCA_018645275.1 Verrucomicrobiota bacterium | reverse complement strand
CGCCGTGGTAGACAGCCGGAAAAAAGGGGATGGGCAGGCAGTACGGGTTGCTCGCAACACCGGCATTGAAACGCTCGACGCTCGCATCCAGCGTCAGGAATGCATCGTAGGAATCCATGTACACCTCGCAGCAGCCTTCGGTAGCTACCATGCGGTCGCCGTCGACTTTTTCGCGCATTTTAGCCATGAGATCGTGGTAGCCTGCCGCCCACCCATTGCCACCGGGCAAGTCGTGGCCGTGATTGGGATTATGGCAACGCGCCGGCTCGGCGATCGCGACTTGATCCATGTAGATGCCCGGTAGGTTGTAGTCCTGCAGGATTTCCACGAAAAGGGCGGAGATTTTATTTTGCCATACCTTGTGCTGGGGGCACATGGGTGCGCAGGGTAGCCGGTTGAAGGTGTTGTACACTTCGGCGTAAGTGCCCCCGTCCGCGGCCTGAGCCGCCCCGGCAAGCGCTCCCTCGTCCTGCCAGCTCTGCGTGCTCGTTCCCCAGAGGCGACCATTGACGTAAACGATGGGTTGGATGCCCTCTCTCGCCAATGAAACCAGGGCATCGCGGAATTTCCCGTTTCCGCCGCGTGGCGGCAGATACTCCGGGAAACCCGTGTCGTAAGCGCACCCATGCCACCAGTGCCACAGTACCGAGACCCTCACTCCGGCAAAGTCTCTGAGTGTGGCGGCCGGAACAATGATGTTCTCGGCGTAGCTTCTGTTCCACATCCAGAGCCCGGTTTCCCGCAGCCAATCCGCAGAAAGGCTGCGCCGGTATCGGCTATTTTCGTACCACTTCTGCTTGATGGCCCAGGTGCGATAGATCTTGGCCGCGGAGATCCAGTCTCCCTTGAAAACCCCTGTTACCACAGGATAGGGCAGTTCATAGCGCCCGTCGGAGAGGGGAAGGGACGGGTAGCTCAGAAACTCGACATCTAGCCTGTTCTCGCCCGAATGCTGCCAGGCCAGAGACTTTAGATGGGCTTCCGAATCTTCGGCCGCTATATAGAATCCGCGACCGCTCGACCCGTACAAGGCGCTGCATTGCATCGACAGTTGGCCCGGGTACCAACTCTGCCAGCGGCTGGTTATGCTTTCTTTTGTTCTTGCAGCGCCAGTCACCGCAGTGGTGCCGATGGTGTTGTCGCGAAGGTCTTTGAGGTTGGCATGGGGATTCTCGACCAGCATTCCGAGCATGTACGGTAGAGCCAACCACTCCTGTTCGCCCAGACGGCTCAGGCCCGTCAGACGGGGGTACCGCACGCCGCTGATTTGCCAATCACGGGCAGCGCCTACGAAAGACAACTCCCAGCGCGAGAAGCCGTCGGAGGCGAGCGTGACCGCCGCCGTAACGCTGAACCGCGGCGCGGACACGAAGTTGAAATCCGTCCACGTTAACGCCAGCATGTTCTCATCAACGGAGCTCTTTCGCCGCTTTGCCTGCGATGGGCGAATGATCTCGTTCTCCAGATCGATCTGCCACAGGCCGTCGGTGGCCGGATCCCGCCCGGTCGATGGGTCCATAATCTCGAGTCCCGACTCAAGATCGACTATCGACAAAGCGTCTTCTTTGGCTTTCCACTCGATCTTTGTGTGCTTGTTTTGGAGTAAGTTAGTTGATTCACTCTCGCTCATATCATCTTGCCCCCTCGTCGCATCCGATTGTGGACCAAAGATGTCCTGACCTCAATAAAGAATGGCACATGACATCTAGCCACGCCGCTTCGTCTCGCGGAGCGGACACTCTCGCCGGCATCGGTTATAGTCGGCAGGAATCCCCGGGGCGTAGAAGATGCGCACGACCGCCGACGGACAGAGAGGAGCGAGCCGGAATGAAATATAACGCTGTCTACAACGCACATGCCGAGAACGAAGCCCTGCGTATTGAG
>JABGOW010000341.1 GCA_018645275.1 Verrucomicrobiota bacterium | reverse complement strand
CCATTGCATTGTGGCTACCAGCAGCGCCGGACCCGGTGTAGGGAACCCCCATGGAATCAAGCATAGCCTGAGCGCCCCCATCCTCGCCAAACGCTCCATGCAGCGCAATGAAGACTGCATCGATGTTCTCCGGCAGCATAATCTGGCGGTCGGTGACATCGATCTCAACGACCTCATAGCCCGCGTCGCGGAGCCCACGGGCAACAGCCGCCCCGGACCTCAAAGACACCTCGCGCTCGGCCGACGGCCCTCCCTTGAGTACCGCCACCCTGTGATATGGTCTCTCGCTCGTCATATTCGTTACGGCCTCACCGCCTCTCAGCGCTTTCAGCCAATCCCACTCCGCCTACTCAAAAAAGCGTACTTCGCGCACAAGCTCCACGCCCGTCGCATCCTTTACGGCCGCCTGCACCCGCTGGATCTGCGCCAACACATCCGATGCCGTACAGTTCCCATCTGCCACGATGAAATTCCCGTGGCGCGGCAGCACTTCGGCTCCGCCAACGCGACTCCCTTTCAGCCCGAGCTCCTCGACCAGCCTCCCTGCATACTGATCACCCGAATTCCGAAACACGGACCCCGAACAGCGCAGCCCACGCATCCATTTTCGCCGTCCAGCAATCTGCGCACGCGCCTCGGCGATTTCACCCTTCACCCCACGCTCAAGCTGCAATCCAACCTCTGTCACCACGACAGATTCAAGCGACTTGCACCCCCGATATCCCCACTCCAGCGCAGAAGCTTGAACTGTACACTCAGATCCATCCCGTTTCAAACCGCGAATCCAAGAAAGCCGCTCGCAGATCTCATGACCATAGGCGCCACCATTCATGCGAACAATCCCGCCTACACCTCCAGGCACCCCTTCGAGGAACTCAAGGCCGCTCAACGCTTCATGCGTCGCCCATGCCAGAAGTTTCGCCAGCGGGACCGCCGCGCCAACCACGACTTCTCCGGCTTCGTGGCGAATGCTCCTGAAGACGTCTCCCGTAAGCCGAGCAACCACCCCACGCACACCCAGATCACTGACGAGCACGTTGCTCCCGGCACCCAGAATATGAAAGGGCAGCCGCTGCGAATCACACCATCGTAGGATTTCGGCCAAATCTTCAGCGCACCCGACCTCGGCCCACACATCAGCCGTTCCCCCCACACCGTAGGTCGTCTTTCGCGCCAAGGGCTCATCTTCACGCACGACGGATGCCTCGGAGAGCTGGCGGAGGAGGACCGAGACCGGAGGGCGAGGCGCAGCAGACACGATGCCGGACAGATTGCGCTCCCCTGAACTTGCATCTTGCCTATCTCCTGTTTCCATCTGCCCTGCCCAGGCTCCGATCTTCTCCACGTCGCCGGCACCAATCGTGAGCAGCATGTCGCCATCGCGAAGCTCTCGCCGCAAATACCCCCAGGCCTGCTCCAGCGAGGTCGCCAGCACAACGCCGGGGGTGCCAGAACCGTCAGCAGGAACAGACTCATCCGACCTGAACTCCGCATAGAGATCAGAGGTGCGCCCACCCGCGATGGGAGACTCGGAAGCCGCGTAGACAGGCGTCAACACGAGCTTATCGACACCCGCGAATGCGGGAGGAAAACCGGGGCCCAGCGCACGTGTACGTGTGAAGCGGTGGGGCTGAAATACCGCCAACAGCCTCCCCTTGTGCTGCTGTTTGGCGGTCTGAACCAGCGCCGCAATCTCAGAGGGATGGTGGGCATAGTCGGAAACAACCGTAACACCGCCATCTCTCGCAACGACCTCAAAGCGACGTTTTGGCAGGCAGATACCTGACACGGCGGCTGCAAGAGCCCCAAATGGAACCCCCAGCTCAAGGCATACGCCGATTGCCGCAAGTGCATTCAGAGCATTGTGACGCCCCGGAATGGATAGCGGCAAAATGCCGAGCTCTTCTCCCGCCAGGAGTACCCGCAGTTCGCCCCCTCCCGCATGCGCAGACAGCTCGCCCTGGAGGTCGGCACCTGCAGAAAATCCATAGCTGCGCGCGATGGGCCGCTGCTCACAGAGGCGGGAAGCGCGCTCGTCATCAGCACAGTAGAGTACACGGCGCCTCGTCTGGTCGATGAACCGCTTGAAGCAAGACTCAAATTCAGATTCAGAGGCAAAATGTTCCATGTGATCAAATTCAACATTCGTGACAACCGCAATGTCCGGATGATACCCCACAAGCGTGCCATCGCTTTCGTCGGCCTCCACAACGATCGTGGACTCCTCTCCAGCCCCCGCAACACCACCCAGAACGTGACTCTCACCGCCAATGCACCACCACGGATCATGCCCAGCCCCCCTGAGAAGCTGCGCAATCAGGGTCGCCGTTGTCGTCTTTCCGTGCGTTCCCGCCACGGCCACACTTTCGAGCCCCTCCAGCAGCGCCGGCAAGACTTCGCCCCGACGCGATACGGGAATACCGCGACTCTGGGCCGCCTGGATCTCCTCGCTCGCCGGAGAGACTGCTGTGCTGCGAATCACCCAATCGACAGAGCTATCTATATGCGAGGGGTCATGCGGCACAGATACCGAAATATCCTGCTCCTCCAACCACGTGCCTTGCCGGTTCATCACCACATCGCACCCCGTAACCGAAAAGCCCCGCCTGCGTAGCAGACACGCAACCCCAGCCATGCCAATCCCGCACACACCCACCATATGGACATGTCCTTCGGCGCGGGCAATCATGCTCTCGACGGGATCGTGGTTTGCGGATGAAATCGTCATGGAGGAGGTTTAGCACACGGGACTGGGAAGCGCAACGAGACAGAGGGAGGAGGGGGGGCGAAGAAGGTGGGTTATAGAGCAAGGGATTGGCCGGGACGGCCAACACTACAATGGGAGCAAATGAAGCAGTTCTCTTCTGTAGAGTTGGCCGTCTCGGCCAAAATGGCTAGCCATACCCCCACGTTCCTCGTTTGCACCCCAACACACAGGGTCAACAAGTCCTCAATCGTAACATGCTTTGGTTCACTCGATTACGCTGCATGTCGCAGTACCCGTCAGGCCCATGTCATCCTGAGCGTAGCCGAAGGATCTCGTGCTTATCGATAACCCCTTGAGATCCTTCGGCAAGCTCAGGATGACACTGAAGGAACCGCGGACTTGTCTAACGGCGTGTAGTTGAAAGCGTTGCGGAGAACTGAATGGCCCTGCCCCAACACCCCCGTTACGCGGTTTTAGAGCTTGTACCTACCACGGCTGCAACGTAGTGTGATTACCCTAATGTGCCTTACCCAAAGGGGTCACGACTCATGCCGAAAAACATCTCTATCTGCATTACCGCCGGAAACGAAGAGGCGAATATCCGCCGTTGTCTTGAAAGCGCAACCTGGGCTGGCGAGATTGTCGTCGTAGACAGCTATAGCAAGGACCGCACGGTCGAAATCTGTCGGGAATACACAGATCGCGTTTACCAACACGAGTGGCTCGGATACATTGGCCAGAAGAACCTCATCAAAGACCTTGCCAAAGGGCCTTGGATTCTGTTTCTCGATGCAGACGAGGAAATCTCCACCGGCCTGCGGGATGAGATCATTGGTGAGTTTTCCAGTGGCAACACAGACGCTTTCGCAGGCTATGAGTTCCCTCGGCTCGTGTACTATCTGGGACGCTGGATCACCCACGGCGACTGGTATCCAGACACCAAACTCCGGCTTTTCCGCAAGGATAAGGGAGAGTGCGGTGGCAAAGAGCCCCACGACCGCACCACGGTGCACGGGAGGGTTAAGCGCTTATCGAACCCCCTTTACCACTATACCTACACCGGGATCAGCAACCAGATGGCCACACTCAACCGGTTCACATCAATCTCGGCAGAAGGCAAGGATTCGGAAGGCCGGCGTTTCCGCTATATTGACCTCATTTTCCGCCCCTGCTTCCGCTTCATCCGCTGCTATTTTCTCAAGCGTGGCTTTCTGGATGGGTTGCCCGGGCTCGTCGTTGCCCACTTCTCGGCTGTCGGTGTGTTCGCGAAATATGCCAAGCTATGGGAGATTCAGCGCTGCACCCCCCTACCGGCAGTAGAATCCCCAAAAGCAGACGACTGATAATCTCTCAACTGTCCTGCTGCTCCGCGGCACCCAAAGCGGTGACTTCCTCCTTCGCCGTCGCAAGCTCCTGGCTTCGTAGGACAAGTCGTCTCCGCACGCCATACATCTCGCAGAGCAACGGAAGCATCGCGTTGGCCATAGGGCGTGATCAGCCGCGAGCGTTCGACATTCGATGAAAGAAGGCGAACGGGCCGCTACGGGAACCAACCGATGCCGACCCCGAATCGGAGCGGAGCAGAGCAGCGCGAAGCGAGGCCCGGGGCTGTCGCGGATCAAACTCGGCATCCAACACCGATGCATAGGTTCCCATCACCCGCTCCTCTCCGCTCGCAGGCAGCGGATCGGTTCCCGCCAGCACCTTGAAACCACGCCCGCGCGCAACCTGCATCGGCCGTGGCGTCGGCCAGAACACGGGGCGCATCGCCGAATCCCCGACGATCAGCTCATCGGGCCCAAACTGATCCAACAGGGAGCGCACAACAGCGGAACGCCGAAACAACCACTTCCCCACGGCCCAGGTCAAAACGGGAATCCCACCCACTTCCCGGATACGCTGAACAGCTGTCTCTGCGGGAAGTCCATCGGGAATCTCGGCATCACACGTCAGACACAGCAGCTCCAAACGTTCGGCCGTTACGATCTGTCGCCCCGGGCACAGATACAGCGGAGGGCTATTGAAACATCGCAGCACAAGACAGCCTTCATCGGCGGTCTTTTCGATCCTGACGTCCCCTGCCGCGAAGTGCCCGTCTCCCGCTGCCAGAACACGGTAGACGTGACAGCCAGAGCGTTCGGCCAGAAAACCGACATAAACCGCACCGGGGACCAGGGATGAAAGTCGTGACACACAGCCATGCACGGCGGTCTCAAAATCATAGTGCGGATAGAGATGGAGATGGGTGTCGGCAACAATCATGGCACTAGACTACCTTCGAATGATTCGGGTTCAAAGTCGAAAAAAGCACTGGGTTCTCCCCCCGCCCTTTTGTATGATCCCCTCCCTGTCAACTGAAACACGAATTCAAACCCAAGAACCAAGAACCAAGAACCCGGAACCCGGAACCCCCAACCCAGAACCCCTAACTCAGAACGCCCAACCCGGAACCCCCACCATGTGCCTCGCCATACCAGCAAAGATCACAGAACTTCGTGACAGCCAGATGGCCACAGTTGACGTGGGCGGTGTGCAGCAAGAAGTTTGCATCGCACTGCTTGAGGATGTGGCGGTCGGTGACTATGTCATCATGCATGTCGGGTATGCGCTGAACAAACTCGACCCCGAGGAGGCGGCGAAGACGCTTGAGGCCTTCAAGGAGTTTGACAAAGTCAAAGCTGCAGCGCTCGAATGAAGTTCATCGACGAGTTCAGGGATGGGGACATTGCCCGGAAGATCGCTCGCGCCATTTCCGGCGAGGCGAGTCCTGAGCGCACCTACCGTCTTATGGAATTCTGCGGCGGACACACCCACGCCATATTCCGCTACGGCATTCAGGATTTACTCCCCGACAGCGTCCAGATGATCCATGGCCCCGGCTGCCCCGTGTGCGTGCTTCCAGTGGGGCGTATCGACAACGCCATTGCCCTTGCGAAACTGCCAAACGTCACGCTCTGCTCATACGGCGACATGATGCGCGTCCCCGGAAGCGGCAAAGATACATTGCTCTCCGTCAAAGCTGGTGGCGCGGATGTCCGCATGGTGTACTCCTGCCTCGATGCCCTTCGCATCGCGCGCGAGCAACCAGACAGGGAGGTCGTCTTCTTTGCGATCGGATTTGAGACCACAACACCGCCCACGGCACTCGCCATCCAGACTGCGATACAGGAAGGACTGACCAACTTCACGGTGTTCTGCAACCACGTGCTCACACCATCCGCAATCTCCAGCATTCTCGAATCTCCCTACGTGCGTGAGTATGGCACGATTCCGATCGACGGCTTCATTGGACCGGCTCACGTTTCCACGGTCATAGGATCCAACCCCTATGCCTATTTCGCTGAAGAATACCAACGCCCCGTCGTGATTGCCGGTTTTGAACCCCTCGACGTTTTGCAGGCAATCCTGATGCTGGTTCGGCAGGTCAATTCAGGCCGCCACGAGGTAGAGAACGAGTACACCCGTGCCGTCACTGCAACCGGAAACATGAAAGCCCAACGACTCGTGGCGGAAATCTTTGAATTGCGCAAGACCTTCGAATGGCGTGGCCTAGGCACAATCCCCTACAGCGCCCTGCAGATCAAAGCGGCATATGCCGATTTCGATGCGGCTCAACGCTTTGGCATCACCTATCTCTCAAAGCCCGATCCTGCCGGCTGCGAATGCGGCGCTATCATCCGTGGACTGAAGAAACCGCCAGACTGCGCTCTATTTGGCTCCGCCTGCACGCCAGATTCCCCCGTAGGCTCCTGCATGGTATCCGCAGAGGGGGCCTGCGCGGCTTACTACCAGTACAGGAGTCACACATGAAGATCCTACTCCTGACACATGCCTTCAATTCACTGACCCAACGGCTTCACGTTGAGCTCTCACGGCGGGAGCACATGGTTTCCGTTGAGTTTGACATCAACGACACGGTCACGCGTGAGGCGGTCGACCTGTTCGAGCCTGACCTCATCCTGGCGACCTTCCTCAAACGTGCCATTCCCAGGGATCTGTACGACAAGAACCTCTGCCTCATCGTGCACCCGGGCCCGCCCGGCGACCGGGGCCCCTCCGCTCTGGACTGGGCCATCCTCGAAGGGGCAACCGAATGGGGCGTTACGGTCCTGCAGGCGGAAGCAGAAATGGATGCGGGGCCCATTTGGGGATCGGCGCACTTCCCAATGCGGGCGGCAACCAAGAGCAGTCTCTATCGCAGAGAAGTCACCGAAGCCGCTCTGTCCGCTGTTCTGGAGGCGATCAACCGGGTCGAATCCGGGACATACACACCTGAGCGCATCACCGGCGCATTGCGCCCCCTCGCCCGCCAAGTTGACCGGCAGATTGACTGGAAACATGACAACACCGAATGCGTGCTACGCAAGATTCGTTCTGCGGATGGGCAGCCAGGCGTACTTGACCGCGTCCGGGGTCAGGAATGCTACCTCTACGATGCCCACCCCGCAAACCACATGAGCGGGGCTCCCGGCGAAATCATCGGCACCTGCAACGGCGCCGTCTGCCGGGCAACAACGGATGGTGCTGTCTGGATTGGCCACCTCCGCACCAAAGCTACAGACAACCCGCTTTCTTTCAAACTGCCAGCCACAGCCGTGCTCTCAGGCGGCCTTGAGGGGCTTCCGGAAGTGGATAGCGGCTACAACGAGATTCTCTACCGTGAAGCCGGCTCTGTCGGATATCTCTACTTCCCTTTCTACAACGGAGCCATGAGCGTACGACAGTGCCAGGCGCTACGCGATATGATCGTGGCCGCCCGCGAACGTCCCACAAACGTGCTCTGCCTGATGGGCGGAAAAGAGTTCTGGTCGAACGGCCTGAACCTGAACGTCATCGAAGCCGATGAACGTCCAGCCGAGGCGTCATGGGAGAACATCAACGCGATGAACGATGTTGTCCGCGAGCTCATCCTTACAACAGACAAGGTCACCATGGCCGCCATGCAGGGCAATGCTGGAGCGGGAGGCGTGTTTCTTGCACTTGCTGCCGACCGCGTAATTGCCCGCGAGGGCATCATCATGAATCCCCACTACAAGAACATGGGGAACCTTTACGGCTCAGAATACTGGACCTACCTGCTGCCAAAACGCAGCGAAGCGGGCGCCGCAATCATGGAGCGACGGCTTCCCATTGGTGCGCCGGAAGCCAAAGCCGCCGGGCTGGTCGACATGCTACTTGGCAGTGAGGGATTCGAAACAGACCTGCGCGTTTACGTTGCAGAACTCGCACTAGCGTCTGAGGATCTAATCAAGACAAAACAGATCCGCCGGCGAGAGGATGAGGCGGAGAAACCACTTGAAGACTACCGCGAGGGAGAGTTGGAACGCATGAAGCTGAACTTCTTCGGCTTTGATCCCAGCTACCACGTTGCGCGGTACTACTTCGTCCACAAGACATGCCACTCGCGCACTCCCCCCTACCTGGCCGTGCATAGGAAGAAGGGATGAGGGCTGATATCTGAAAGCTGAGAGAAGAGATACCACCCTATTTCAGGTTTCACCTTTCAGCCCTCAGCCCTTCTCCTCAGATTCCTGCACCAAGATCGTCCCAGGGGCCATCGACGGTCCGCCATGCGCCATCAGCTTCTCGGATGAGCGGGTTGGGCTGCTGATTGTAGACCTTGGAGCCCGGGGGCACAGAGTGGGTCAGCCAGACATTGCCACCGATCACCGATCCCGCACCAATGGTGGTGTTGCCACCAAGGATCGTTGCCCCCGCATAGACGACAACATGATCCTCCACATTGGGGTGGCGCTTGATGCCTTTGACAAGATGCCCGCCCGCGTCCTTCTCAAAACTCAACGCGCCCAGTGTTACCCCCTGGTAGAGCTTCACTCGCCTGCCAATCACGCATGTCTCACCAATCACAACGCCCGTACCATGATCAATGAAGAACCCCTCCCCGAGGGTAGCACCAGGGTGGATGTCGATTCCTGTCTTGGAATGGGCATACTCCGCCATGACGCGTGGAATGAGCGGCACCTTCTGCTGGTAGAGACAGTGCGCGATGCGATGCACGATCACGGCATAGACGCCGGGATAGCTCATCACAACCTCCATTGTGGATTTCGCAGCAGGGTCGCCCTCATAAGCAGCAAGGATATCCTGCTGCAGAACACCGAGAATATCCGGCAGAGATTTGACCAGCGCTCCGACCGCCTCAACCGCGTGCGCATCACACTTTCCACAGTCATCGTCACACTCATGTAACGTGCATTGATACTCAAACGTTTGGCGACACTGTTCGCGCAGGTTGAGGGCCGTCTTCTCGAGCATGATCGGAGAGTAGCCGTTGACCTCCCCAGCCGGCCCATCCTGCCGGAGGTGACAGCCGGGAAACAGGACCGCAATCAGGTCCTCAAGCACGTCCACAACAGCCTGCTGTCCCACCATGGATATGCGGCGGCGAACGTTGTGATGCGCCGGACAGTTTTCGCACTTGTCCAGTGCCGCAAACACATCGGGCAGCATGCCATCAAGTAGCTTCTTCATTTCCATCATGCCCCTCCCAAATCCGTGCAGGATCGGCACCCGCGGCCACGCCCCTTCGCTGCCCCATCCGCTCGAGCCACCTTGACCAGAACGCGATCGGCGCCCAGGTTGCAGAAGCCCAACTTCACAAGCAGCCGCCCCACGAAGCCGCGCGAAATGCACGCCATGTCCAACACATCAATGCCATCGTGACGGCATAGCGTCACAAAATCCCTCAGTGTGAAGAGGTGGATGTTGGGCGTATCATACCATTCAAAGGGCAGTGAGCCCCCGACGGGCATGCGTCCGGACCGCAGTAGCGTCAGAGCCCGGGAGAACCTGCCGAAATTTGGAAAACTCACAATGCCTTCCTGCGCCACACGCAGCATTTCTTTCAGAACCACACGCGGACGCCTAACCACTTGAAGCGTCTCGCTCAAGATCGCGTAGTCATAGCTGTCGTCCGGAATCATTGCCAAACCACCATCGACATCTTCCTGAAAGATATCATATCCACGGTCAAGCACGCTGATGACCTGATTGGTATCGTAGTCGACACCGACCCCCTTTACGTCACGCTCGGAGGCTAGTGAAGCCAGAAGCTCGCCGTCACCACAGCCGACATCAAGGATGCGGGCTCCCGGTGAGATCATGCTCAGCAGCAGCTGGCGCTCTTCATCTTTACCCGCCCCCCTCACGGTCTGATCACCGGGCTCGGGATCCGAGGTCTCACCCTCCACACGCTCTGGCACCCACGGCAGGAAGGCCTGCATCATCTCGACAAGATGGTCAATATCCACCAGAAATGCATCGTGGCCATGGGGCGCACTCAACATACTGTAGGAAACCGCCTTCCCCGCCCGCAGCAGAGCGTTCGCAATCTCCTTCGACTGTTCCGGCGGAAAAAGCCAGTCCGTACTCAAGGCAACGATGAGCATCTTGGCTTCAATCCCCGCAAAGGCCCCCTCGAGCGATCCCGCCTTTTCAGCCAGATCGAAATTGTCCATCGCGTGCATGATGCGAAGGTACGAGTTGGCATCAAAACGCTGGGTGAACTTCTGCCCCTGGTAATCCAAGTAGCGCGACACCTGAAACGGGGAAGGCAATCCGGAGTCGGCCGGGCCCGCCGACTCAGAGACCGCATCCGGCAACCGTTCCCGACCAAACTTCTCAGCCATCATGCCCTGCGACAGATAGGTGATATGCCCGATTTGGCGCGCCTGCGCAAGCCCCTTCAGAGGCCCAAAATCGCCATCATAGTAGTCCCCATTATTCCAGTTGGGGTCCGACGTAATCACGTTGCGCGCCACGCTATCGAAGGCCAGTGCCTGGGCGGAAAGTGAGTGGGCGGAAGCGATACACACACAGCGGGCGGCCATTTTCGGATGGCGAATCGCCCATTCAAGAACCTGCATCCCACCAAAGGAGCCGCCAATAATGCATGCAAGGCGATCAATACCAAGGTGCTTCAGCAAAAGGCAGTGTGCCTCAACAATGTCCCCGACCGACATCTCCGGAAAACGAGCGCCATACGGGCGACCCGTGCCCGGGTCGATCGACCCCGGCCCCGTCGTGCCCTTGCAGCCCCCCAGGATATTGGCGCAAACCACATAGTAGTAGCGCGTGTCGATTCCCTTTCCCGGCCCAATCATCTCTTCCCACCAACCCGTGTCTGTCTCCGGATCCGTGTGATAGCCGGCGACGTGGGAATCCCCCGTAAGGGCATGGCAGACAAAAACGACATTATCGCGCGCAGGAGTCAGCTCACCATGGGTCTCGTAGGCAATCTCCAACTCGGACAGCACACCACCACCCTCGAAGACAAAGCCCTCCGCAGGCAGTTCAATCCTTGCAGATTGCGTCACTACCTTGCCAACGGATTCACCGGTTGTTCTTGCGTTACTCATCGTGCGGTACCCAAAGCCCATTCTGCATTTCGAATTCCGAATCTCTACTTTCGATCCTACCTACCCCTGCGTCTCTTGGCGTATCCAACTCAAGTAGTCAGCACTGCCCGCTTCAATGGCCGTCACCACAAGCTCAGGCACATCGTAGGCATGCTGCTCGCGAACGAATGTCATGAGAGCATCCACCAGTGCTCTGCGCGTCTTCATCAATAACAGAAACTCCGCAGACCGCTCAACCCTTCCTTGCCACCGGTACGTACTCTCGACCGGCATGGTCTGGACACATGCCGCGAGCCGCGCATCAACCACAGCATCGCCCATCCGAATCGCATCGGCTTCAGACGCCACCGTCGTACGCACCATCACACAGTCGGTCATCAGCTCATCACCCTAATTTCATATTTCCAGATTTCGACTTTCGAATTTCCAGATTTCGACTTTCAG
>JABGOW010000014.1 GCA_018645275.1 Verrucomicrobiota bacterium | reverse complement strand
CGAGTTCACTCTGATTGCTGAATGTGGCACGATCCGTCTTTCCGGCACGAACCTCAATAAGATTGAATCCTGGAATGTAGAAGGTATGGAGAAGCCGGATATGGACTTCTCGCTTGACCACGTATATGGCAAGGGCCATGACACACTTTATCAGTACTTGGCTGAAGAGAAGTGGGAGATGTTTCCATCACGTGAGGATGTGCTCTCAGGCATTCGCCTCATGGAGATGTTGAGTTACTAGATCAACCGAGAGGAGAGAGAACCAATGAGTCACTTTGTGCATGAATCTGCATTTGTCGACGATGGCGCTGTCCTCGGAGAGGGTACCAAGGTGTGGCACTTCTCACACATCATGCCCGGCGCAAGAATCGGAAGATTCTGTAGTTTTGGCCAGAATGTGAACGTGGCAAGCGACGTCGTAATAGGTGACCATGTCAAAGTACAGAACAACGTATCCGTGTATGCTGGCACAATTATCGAGGATGATGTCTTCCTGGGGCCTTCATGCGTTCTCACCAATATCACGAACCCTCGCAGTCAGATCAATCGCCATGGGCTGTACGAAGAAACGGTCATTAGGCGTGGCGCAACTATCGGTGCCAATGCCACTGTCGTTTGCGGAGTCACAATTGGAAGATATGCGTTCGTCTCTGCCGGAGCAGTCGTGACGAAAGACATCCCCGACTACGGATTGGTTATGGGCTGCCCTGCAAGACTCTGTGGTTGGATGAGCCGACACGGTCATCGACTGAAAGGGCCCACCCCAAGCGGCGTTAGTATCTGTCCAGAAAGCGGCTATCGGTACAGTGAGAAAAGCCCGGGCGTACTCAGATGCTTAGACCTCGATGAAGAGTCACCGCTTCCGCAGGCGCATGCCATGGGAACCCAATCCTACAATGAACTTAAGAAGGGAAGTTGAAGTGATGATTCCCTTTGTTGACTTGGAAAAGCAACAGGAACGAATCCGCCCGCAGATCGAGGCAGCCGTCCGGCGGGTATTGGACCACGGGCAGTACATTATGGGGCCGGAGGTCCAGGAGCTAGAAGAACAGTTGGCCGAAATAGCAGGAGTGAAGCACTGTGTTAGCTGCTCAAGCGGAACCGACGCATTGCTCCTTCCGCTGATGGCGAAGGGGGTGGGGCCGGGGGATGCGGTCTTTACAACACCATTCAGCTTTATTGCAGCGGCAGAAGTAATCGCCTTGACTGGCGCAACACCAGTCTTTGTTGATATCGATCCGGACACCTATAACATCGAGCCTGCGAAACTTGCTGATGCCATTGTGGAGACAAAACGGGAGGGCGCTCTTATCCCCAAGGCCATTGTCCCTGTTGATCTCTTCGGTCTGCCTGCTGACTATGATCAGATCCTGCCAATTGCCAAGGATCACGACCTTTTTGTGCTTGAGGACGCAGCCCAGGCGTTTGCAGCAGAGCACAGGGGACAACGCGCACCATCTCTGGGACATGCAGGGGCAACAAGCTTCTTTCCGGCTAAGCCGCTGGGCTGCTACGGCGATGGTGGTGCAGCATTCACTGATGACGACAAACTCGCTGAAATCATGCGTTCAATCCGAATTCACGGAAAGGGCGCCGATAAGTACAGCAATGTCCGCGTAGGACTGAATGCGCGCATGGACACACTTCAGGCCGCAATTCTGCTGGAGAAGCTGGCTATCTACCCGGAGGAACTTGCCATGCGCAACGGTGTCGCTGACCGGTACATTGATGCACTGCGACATGTCAATGGACTCAAGCTTCCCATCATACCTGATGGCCATCGCTCTGTGTGGGCGCAGTTCAGCGTGCAGTCTGAGCATCGCGAGGAAATTCAAGCACACCTGAAATCTGCCGGAATACCCACGGCTGTGTACTACGTGTGCCCCCTTCATCTCTTGG
>JABGOW010000496.1 GCA_018645275.1 Verrucomicrobiota bacterium | reverse complement strand
CTGGTCCGGCGTCCTGGCCTGACAGGCTTATATAAGCAAATCGGCGCAGTCCCAGTCGTCGAAAGCAGTGAGCGCATAGGAAACGAACTCTGGCCTTCCCCAAGCTATGGGAATGAACGGACAAGCAAAAGCTGCCAACCGGTAGTCAGCGACACATTGATCGAATGAGTAGTTGACCACACCATACCGCTGCAGAGCCTGATAGTAAGTTCCCAGCAGCCTGCGTTCGACTTTTCGCCTGATATCCGGCGCGTGGCTCAGGATTAACAGGCAAGCGAGATCCCATGGGCCGATACCTCTCTGGTAGGCGTCCCAGTCCAATACGTAGATATGCGAACTAGAGGGGTTGCGATCAAGCAGAATATTCCCCAGATGCGAATCGCTCTGTACCAGGGTAAGGTTCCCGGCTTCGGCACGCGGTGTCAACAGCTGCGGCCAGGTTTTGACAGCGCGCTCGCACATTTCCCAAGCTCTAGCGAACGGTTCGTTTGGCCACTGGGCCCGGTATTTGGGGAAGCTGCATTCGAACCGATGCTTCGCGATGGACACGATCTCTTCTGCGGAGGGAACGGCGGCGATGCAATGCGGTCCTCCGGGCGATTTGGCATGGCGCTCTTCATCAATCAAGCTGTCGTCCCACCATCGCGCATGCAGACTCGCATAAGCTTCGGCAATTGCATCGTAGGTCCGATCTAAATAGGGCTGTGGGGCACTCGAATCTTCGGCGTGAGTTGGCATGAGAAACTGCCGTTGCTCAACGGTGAGGGGCTGAGGTCCATGATCGTGTGACGGACTGACATCGAGCAACAACACGTGCCAACAAGGAACAGCATAGTCCCATGCCACGTCATAGCAAGGCACCGTGGGTGTCTGGGGTAATTGAGGAGCCAGTTCGCTGTAGAAACGAACTTCTCTCTCGTTCATACCGCCGCGCCGATCCGAATGGCGAAGCATTAAATGCTTTGGTGCGTTTCCCGCTGCCCCTGGCGAGTAATCTACCTCTAGGCGTGTGTTCCGGGCTGAGCAGGAATTGAAACTCTCCACGACACGTACACCCTCGACCGCGCCAGCAGGGAGGATGAAATACTCACGCAAGCAAGACTCCACCCACTCGGGTTTGATGTCAGATATAGCAACTACCGGTTCAGACTGTGCCATCGCACTCTCTCTTCTCTGTACACTTAGAGACATTCATTACATATGCCAGCAAAAGTAGTGAGGACTGGCAAGACGACCGCACCTATTATGTGCGGTAGCGTTTCTTCTTTTAGATTTTAACCCGGCACCAAATCCAAAGCAATCAATTGTCTATATAGTTACTCAGTTTCTTGCCGCCATTTCCGGCATAAGAAAACCGCTTTTCAATGTCTATCAGCCGAAGTAATTGCTCAGGGCCACATTCACTCCTTCCTTTGGGAGACCGAAGACCTCCCACTCCCGTTGCGATATCCTAACCCTTATGTTCGTCTGCGCTAAGATGATGACGCATCGCTGTCACCACGCCAGGTCCTGCCTCACGTCGAGGAAAGAGATGCATATGCAGATGGGCTATTCGCTGACCAGCTTGATACCCGCAATTCATGCCAATATTATAAGACGTCGGCGAGACACTAACCTCCTCATGGGAGAGCATGGAGGGTAGTGTCTCATTGATCTTTTCAGAGAATGTGCGAGGATAATCCCCAAAAAAAGCTGGCGGCTTCGTCAATATCTCATTATAAAATGTCAAAAGATGCTGGGGATTCAATACATAGAGTCGCTGGATGTTACGAAATGTCTCCGAGATAGCGTAAAGAAAACCCTGAGCCTCGGTCGCATTGAGTTCCGCCAATTCCTCCACATGTGATTTAGGAATGACAAGCGCATGGGCAGGAACGGCAGGCGTAAGATTCCATAGCGCG
>JABGOW010000133.1 GCA_018645275.1 Verrucomicrobiota bacterium | reverse complement strand
CGCATGCAGCAACAGCTGCAGTCGGCGGTTCGAGGGAGTCGGCAGTCGCTGGGTGAGCTCCAGAACCAAATGGCGCATCGTGCGAAGTCGCGCCATCAGTTGGCTGTTCAGGAGGTGCGTCGCTACGCCATGCAGTTACGGGCGCTGAGCCCGCTGGCGGTATTGGAACGTGGGTATTCCGTCACGCGCGGCACAGGGGGCCGCGTGATCACGAAGACTGCAGACGTGCAACCGGGAGAGACGGTAGTGACTCGGGTTTCAGATGGAAGTTTCGAAGCGCAAGTGTTGGGTGTGTCTGGTGAAGAAGGAGGAGATGAGCAATGACAGCGGCAAAGAAGAGCGGTGCGACCCAGAGCTTTGAGAAGTCGATGGACCGGCTGGAGTCGATTGTTGGCGATATGGAAGGCGGCGAGCTGAGTCTGGACACGATGATTCAGCGCTTCGAAGAGGGGCAGTCGCTGATCAAGTTCTGCAGCGGCAAGCTGGATGAAGTGGAACGCAAGATCGAGAAGCTCCTGACGAAGGATGGCGAGGTGGAAACCGAGCCCTTTGGTGATGCGCCCGAGCCTCCCCCCATCGGTATTGACGATGCAGACGATGACGGCGAGAGTTTACTGTTCTGATTGGACATCTGGAGGCTATGCCTCCCCTGAAGTGAGTATGGAATGCCAACGCGACCGAACGCGAAACCAACGAGAGCGCCGCTCCTTGATGTCAAGGGGCTTACCGTTGGGTTTCGCAGCGGTCGTGAAGAGACGATTGTCGTACACGATTTGAGTTTTCAGATCTGTGAAGGCGAGACGGTGGCTCTCGTTGGAGAGAGCGGGTGTGGAAAGAGCGTAACCGCTCTCACGTTGGCGCGCTTACTTCCGGAGCCTCCTGCGTTTCACCCCGCCGGCGTTGTCGTATTCCGCGGTCGAGAGGTGCTCCAGATGTCGCGGGCCGAACTCCGCACCATTCGGGGCGGGCAGATTGCCTACGTCTTTCAGGACCCGGCGACAGCATTGAATCCCGTGTTCAGAATTGGTTTCCAACTCGAAGAGGCTATCTGTGCCCATCGTCGACGAGTGAACGCGCGAAAGGAGGCGGTCCGTCTTCTCTCCCTGGTGGGACTCTCTGATGCCGAGGCCTGTCTCCGCTGCTATCCTCATGAGCTGAGCGGGGGTATGCAGCAGCGGGTTGTGATTGCGATGGCATTGGCTTGCCAGCCAAAGCTATTGGTGGCGGATGAACCAACGACGGCTCTCGACGTCACGATCCAGGCGCAGATTCTCGATCTCCTGAAGTCGCTTCAAGCAGAGCTTGGTATGGCGGTACTGATGATCACGCATAATCTGGGTCTGGTTGCCGATGTGGCCCACAGACTGAACGTGATGTATGCGGGGAGTCTTGTTGAATCGGGACTCGTAGAGGATGTTCTCACCTCACCAGCGCATCCCTATACGCGGGGACTGTTGGATGTGGTTCCCCGTCTGGGGGGAACGTTGGAGCGTATGGAGGGTATTGAAGGCGTGGTGCCATCGCCGGGCAATCGCCCTGCCGGTTGCCCCTTCGCCCCTCGATGCAAGCATGCCGGCGATGCCTGCCGACGCCAGATGCCATCCCCTCAGTCTACCAGCGGTGTCGGGCATCAGGTTTGCTGTTATCATCCACTGGAGCATGCGACATGAGTGACGCGTTGACCAGAGAACCTGCGCTTCTGGAGGTGTCTGATCTAGGGGTAGAGTTTTCTGCAGACCGACACCGTGTGCTGCGAGCGGTAGATGGTGTGAGTTTCGACATCGGACCACGCGAAATCGTAGGTTTGGTTGGGGAGAGCGGTTGCGGAAAGACGACGACAGGTAATGCCATTGTTGGGTTGGTTCCCGTAGCGCAAGGGAGCATTACCTTTGATGGAAAACCGATTGCGTTGCAGTCAGCGGCGCAGCAGCGTCAGTTCCGGCGCGAGGTCCAGATGGTGTTCCAGGATCCTATGGGATCGCTCAATCCCCGGTTGCCCGTGGGGGATGCCATTCTTGAGACCCTCTACGTGCATCGCGTTCACCTGGGGCTGGCAACGCGCCGTAGCCGGCAGAGCCGCGCAGCGGAGCTGCTGGAGCGTGTTGGTCTTGGCTCTGATTTCATCCCGCGCTATCCGCATGAATTGAGCGGCGGGCAGCGCCAACGTGTAGGCATTGCCCGGGCTCTGGCGGTTCGCCCTCGGTTGCTGATTGCTGATGAACCGGTCTCGGCTCTGGACGTGTCTATCCAGGTGCAGATTCTGAACCTTCTGAAGGATCTCAGCAAAGAACTCTCCTTTGCCTGTCTCTTTGTTGCCCACGATTTGGCGGTGGTGCGCTATATGTGCGACCGGACACTCGTCATGTATCTTGGCGAAGTGGTTGAAGAGGCCCCCAGTGATATTCTGTTTCGCACCCCTTCGCACCCCTACACCCGTGCGCTTCTTTCGGCCGTACCTGATGTCGACAAAGGGCTTGCAGCGCGCCATGGGGAAGGAAGTCGCATTGTCCTCAGAGGTGAAGTCCCTTCACGTCTGGAACCTGTTCCGGGGTGCCCCTTCCATCCTCGGTGCCCTGAAGCCACGGAGCGTTGCCATACCGAGCGCCCTGGATATGCAACGGTGAAGGACGACCATCTGGCTCGCTGCCATTTCACGGGCTGACCCGGATCTTCGGCGGGGCATCCAAGGTAACGTTCAAATGTTGAGTGCCCGTTGAAAAACACCCAGCAACGCCTTCGGCGAGATGCTTCGGCAAGCTCAGCATGACAGAGAACCTTAGAGAACTGTTATCTTGAGCGAAGTGCTTGCATCCCGACGAACGTCGCGGACCGAAAGATCTCATGCGACAAGCAGGGAGAAAGCTGGGGAATGTCCTGCCCTCTGGGATCTTGCGCGCACCGCTGTGGGGCGCTAATCTAATTTGTCAGGGTCTGATATGTTCTTTTCGCAATAAGTGGCCTCTTCACTGCGTTGGATATGAGTATGCGAACTCCCCAGATAACGGCTATGCGGCATGGTGGGCTAGAGGTGGTGATTGCTGTGCTCTTCTGCGTCGTGTCGTTGGGTGCGGCTTCTGCCAGCGCCCCCGTCCGTCCGTTTGAGCGGGCGGGGGACGCGCCCCCGCGACACCGTGGGGATGAGCTTGTGATGGATTCTTTGGCTGCGCGCGGCATAGCGCCTGCCGCCATTTGCTCCGATGCGGTTTTTCTGAGGCGAGTCTATCTTGATGTGATCGGCACCATCCCCACCCCCAAAGAAGCAAGGGCTTTTCTGGGTAGTGATTTGCCGGGAAAACGCCAGACATTGATCAGTCAGCTACTGGCCCGAGACGAGTTCGCAGACTACTGGGCTCTGAAATGGGGCGATCTGCTGCGAGTGAAGTCGGAGTTTCCCATCAACTTGTGGCCCAACGCCGCGCAGGCATATCACCGATGGGTGCGAACGGCCCTTGCTGAGAACATGCCCTACGATCAGTTCGCGCGGGAGATCCTTGTTGCCAGTGGAAGCAACTTTCGAGTTCCCCAGGTGAATTTCTATCGTTCCATGCAGAGCAAGACGCCCGAGGCAATATCGAAAGGCGTCGCACTGGGATTCATGGGCGTACGCCCTGAGAAATGGCCGGCAGCGCGTATGGCTGAACTGGCGGGGTTCTTCTCTAAGGTCGGGTTCAAGGCAACGTCTGAGTGGAAAGAGGAGATTGTCTATTTTGATCCATGGAAAACCAACGCCGTGTCGTTCTCGGTGACGATATTCCCGGACGGGGCTCCGGCCACGCTGAAACGGGGGCAGGATCCAAGGGCCGCTTTCGCCGACTGGTTGATTAGACCGGAGAATCCGTGGTTTGCGCCTAATGCCGTGAACCGTGTCTGGTTCTGGCTCATGGGGCGGGGTATTGTGCACCAGCCTGATGATTTTCGGGAAGACAATCCGCCCCGGAATCCCGAGCTTCTGGAGTGGCTGTCTCGGGAGCTTGTCAATGCGGACTACGATTTGAAGCACATCTACCGACTGGTTCTGAACTCACGAACGTATCAGCAGTCTTCGATTCCGGCATCGGAGCACCCCGACGCCGTGCCCCTGTTCGCGCACTACCCAACGCGTCGGCTGGATGCCGAAGTTCTGATCGATGCGATCTGCCAGATCACCGGGACAACTGAAACCTACACAAGCGCGACACCGGAGCCGTTTACCTTCATTCCTGAAGATCAAAGATCAATTGAATTGATGGACGGCAGCATCAGTAGTCCCTTTCTCGATATGTTTGGAAGACCCCCGCGGGATACGGGGTTGCTCTCAGAGCGCAGTAATCTTCCTACACCCGCGCAGCGCCTGCACTTGCTGAACTCAAGTCACATTCGTGATAAGTTCGAGAAGAGTAAGAAGCTGAGGACGATGCTGCAATCGGCCAAGAAGCCACGTGAAGCGATCACGCTACTCTACATGACGATTCTCTCACGCCGACCGACGGAGGATGAGGTCGACCTTGTGATGGCGCATCAGGCGAAGCATCGCATGGATCGCCGCAGGACCGCATTGGATCTGGCGTGGGCGTTGATCAATACGAAAGAGTTTCTGTATCGGCACTGAGGGTGAGAATCGGTGGAACAGCGAATCTAGTGAGGTGTGAGATGAGTAGGTTGAGTGTTTCGCGGCGGGACGTCTTGCGAACGGCCGTATGTGGGACGGCGGGCATGATGTTTGGCAGTCGTCTGGCTGCGGCGGCAGTCTCACCGAAACGCGTCATGGCAAAGGCAAAGGCGGTCATCCAGATCTGGATGTGGGGAGGCCCCTCCCATTTGGATACGTTCGATCCCAAGCCAGAGGCGGGGAGCGACTACTGCGGCCCCTTCGAGAATCCAATCTCAACCAATGTTGACGGTACTCGCATCGGGGAGATGTTGCCGTTACTCGCGAAGCAGGCCGATAAGTACTCCATTTTGCGCGGGATGACCCACGGTGTGAATGGTCACGAAACCGCTTCCTACATGGTGCAGACAGGGCGCAAATCAGGGGGACGCGATGTCTATCCCTGTGTCGGTGCGGTGGCCTCTCTGTTCAAGGGTTATGATGCGGGTTACAAGGGGCTGATTCCCCCCTACATCGTGCTGACCAGCCCACAGGGGCGGTTTTCTGAAGCGGGGTTTCTCGGGTCCCGCTATCGCCCGTTCGCGACCGGCGGAAATCCCAAAATGACGCCTTTTGCTGTGGAGGGAATTGTGGCGCGCGGGATTACCGAGAAGCGTCAGCGTAGCCGCCGGCAACTCCTGCACAGCTTGGACTCGCTGGGACACGCCATGCCGGGAAGCCGCGAATTTGAAGCACTCGATGCGTGTGAACAGAAGGCCTACGATCTCATTCTGGGAGATGCGGGGAAGGTGTTCGACCTCTCGACGGAATCCGACGCAGCTCGGGACCGCTATGGCCGCACGACCTTCGGTCAATCCTGTCTCATGGCGCGTCGCCTCGTGGAGGAGGGGGTGCCCTACGTGACGATCAACTACAAAGGGTGGGATACGCACAAGAAGCACTTTGAGTCGATGCGGAGGCAACTGCCGGAGTTGGACCAGGGCATGGCGACGCTCTTCGAAGATCTCTCAGAACGCGGGCTGCTTGACAGCACGATTGTCTGGTGGAGCGGTGAATTTGGCCGCGGTCCGAAGATCCAAAAGGACCCTCCCTGGAACGGTGGTCGCTCACACTATGGGAAGGCCTTCTCAGCCGTTGTTGCCGGGGGAGGATTCAAAGGGGGACATGTTGTGGGGGCTACGGATGAGAAAGGCCTGGCGGTCGTGGACAGGGAAATCTATCCGTGGGACGTCACTTCAAGCCTCTACGAGCTCATGGGGATTCCCCCGGATGCCACGCTGCGCCACCCCCAGGGCAGACTCATTCCTGTGTATCCTGATCTTGATCCCGAGCTTAAGGGTGGGGGGCGTCTGCGGGAGATTATGACATGAGTCTGCGTCTGGCAGGGGTTCTTGCTGTGCTGGTCACATGCTTCACATGTGCCCCGCTACATGCGCAGCGGCTGGATCCGCACATCGGCTATCTGTATCCGTCTGGGGGACAGCGCGGAACCACCTTCAATGTCACCCTCGGCGGACAGCACCTCAAGGGCGCAACGAATGCCGTTGTGTCGGGTTCTGGCGTTGACGTTTCTGTGCTGCAGTATGTCAAAGCACTCACCAACAAGGAAATGAACGACATCAAGAAGAGCTTCTCTGAGGCCCAGAAGGCTCACAAGAAAGCAACTGAGGGAACGAAGAAGCGGGGGAACGGAAAGGCCTCTGCGAAAAAGGGCGCGCAGGATGCCGTCACTGAAGCGACACGGATGGCGTCAGCGATGGATTCGAATGAATGGCCGATGGATCCGCGCGACCTGGACCTGTCCAAAATGAGTCCGGAAGAACTCAAGCTGCTCCGAGCGGCCCTGTTCAACAAGAAGAAGCAACCCAATGCTCAGCTCGACTCGCGTGTTCTGCTTTCGGTCACCGTTGCACCAGATGCGCATCTCGGGGCACGTGAACTGCGGCTCATGACGGCCGGCGGGCTGTCGAACCCAATGGTACTGCGCGTGGATGCCTACCCCGAAGTGCCTGAGCGAGAACCGAATGAGAAGATGGGGGAGCTCGTTGCTGAGTTGCCGGCTGTTTTGAACGGCCAGATTATGCCCGGAGATGTTGATCGGTTTCGTTTTCGTGCCAAACAGGGAGAGCGCATTGTCGCTTCCGTACGCGCACGGAGCTTGATTCCCTATCTGGCCGATGCCGTTCCCGGCTGGTTTCAGGCGGTGCTCACATTGTACGACGCCTCCGGGAGCGAGGTTGCTTTTGTCGATGACTACCGCTTTGATCCAGACCCGGTTCTGCGTTACGAGATCCCCGCGGATGGCGAGTATGAGCTTCTCGTTCGGGATTCCATCTACCGTGGCCGGGAGGATTTCGTCTACCGGATCACGTTGGGAGCGTTGCCATTTG
The DNA here is from genome assembly GCA_018645275.1 of Verrucomicrobiota bacterium. GTDB lineage: Bacteria > Verrucomicrobiota > Kiritimatiellia > UBA8416 > UBA8416 > JABGOW01. The sequence goes on along the minus strand of JABGOW010000133.1, from coordinate 4,687 downwards.
TTGAGAGCGTCTATCCGCTGGGTGGTCAGGCGGGAGCCTCGGTGCGGGTCGCCCTGGCGGGGTGGAATTTGCCGGCGAAGCATGTCGTCGTCAAGCCGACTGCCAAAGGCGGAGGCATTCAGCTCATAAGTGTTCCGAAGTTAGGCGGCGGCGCAAACACCATTGAGTTTGCCGTAGACAATCTGGATGAACAGATGGATACGGAACCCAACAACCTAGTCCAGTCCGCCCAACCCGTGAAGCTTCCGCTCACGATCAACGGTCGTATTTCCCGTCCTGGGGACTGGGACGTGTTTCGCTTCCAGGGGAGTGAAGGGCAAGTGGTCGTTGCCGAGATTCTGGCTCGTCGATTGAATTCTCCCGTGGATTCGATCTTGAAACTGACCGATGCGAAAGGCAACGAGGTTGCGGTCAATGACGACACGAAGGACCCGGCCGCGGGATTGGTGACGCATCATGCCGACTCCCGCCTGATGGCAACTCTGCCTGCAACAGGGATCTACTACGTACATGTGGGAGACACCCAGCGTGCGGGTAGCCAAGCCCACACCTACCGGCTCCGGATAAGCCCCCCACGTCCAGACTTCAAGCTGCGCATCATGCCATCGAGCATCAACCTGTTTCCCGGTACCACCGTGATTATGAGTGCCGCAGCAATCCGTCAGGATGGTTTCGTCGGAGACATCAGATTGAGAGTGGCCGAACCACAGTCGGATCTATTGCTCAGTGGTGCGTGGATTCCTGAGGGGCAGGATCGCGTGTCGTTCACGCTCACGGCTCCGAGGGAGCTGCCCTTTGATTCTGTGCCACTACGACTGGAGGGTGTGGCCACGATCGGCGATCGCGAAGTCTGCAGGCCTGCCATTCCCGCGGAAGACATGATGCAGGCGTTTCTCTGGCGTCATTTGGTTCCTGTTGACGATATGCTGCTCACCGGCATTCCGACCAAGTGGCGTCGCAGACCCACGAGACCTGCATCTAGCGGGGTCGTGACGCTCGTTCCCGGCGGGACCGGTGAGATCGGGTTTCGCTCTTCAGCACGCAAGCGAGCTCAGGGCCTCGAGTTGGATATCCGTCATCCTGCTGAGGGCTTCTCCCTTACAGACGTGACTCCGGTTGAGGGTGGTGCGGACGCCATCCTTCAAGCCGATTCGAAGGCGGTCACTCCGGGAGACAAAGGGAACTTGATTCTGGAGGCCTTTGTTACGCGCGAGGTCAAAGACAAAGAGGGTAATCCGACCGGAAAGACGCGCCGAAACTCACAAGGCATTCTGCCTGCAATACCGTTCGAGATCGTAGCCCAGTAGGGGGGGCATCACGGTCCTGGTGTTTGGGGGTCAGTTTCGCCAGCGACGATGTGCCCAGAGGTACTGCTCCGGGTAGGCGCGAATAGCCTCCTCCAGTTCGGCAGTCAGCTTCTCAAGAATGGCTCTCACGTCGTCCTCGCGTTTGCCGGTGCGTGTGGCGGCAATCGGGGAGAAGGCTTTGAGTTTGAACTGCATGGGCCCCGTCTTCACGCAGTATCCGAAACACATGGGCACTTTCGTAATCAAATGCAGCAGAGCATGCGATGTGTGAGTCGAAGCGGGGCTGCCAAAGAAATCAACCATCATACCACGCCTCTTAGCGTGTTGGTCGATCAGGAGGGCCAGGAGCTTGCCTGATTTTAGCGTGGTGAGGAGCCTGCCCATGTCTGTGCTGTGTTTCGGGGTGAGCGTGAATTCGTCGCTGCCCTTTCGCTTCTTCATGAGCGCATCGGTGAGTGGATTGTCCATGTCGCGTGCCATACCGACCACGGGCTTGAAAAACGAAAGGACTTTGGCTGCAACTTCCCAGTTTCCGAGGTGTCCGGATATCAGGAGCAAGCCTTGTTCCGGCTCCTGCAGCAACGCCATCGTCTCAGGGGGGATGTCAAGTTCGACGTGATCCCGCCATGTGTCGGGCGTCAAGAGTTTGTCGGCCTTGAGCGAGTCTGTAATCACGCCTGCGAAATGCCGAAAAGAGTGCTTGGCAATGCGCCGCACCTCCATCTCGTCGGTGGCGATTCCGCTGCGCCTCACGTTTCCACAGGCGATGTCTCGCCGACGCGCCCCCGCCGAAAACCAAACGTCGGCAATTGCCGAAGCTAGCCGTTCTGCACCTCTTGGGGATAGCGAATCTATGAGCACCAGCAGCACTCGCATCGCTGCGTACTCTATGAGATGCCGCAGCCTCTTCATGCCTTGAGCATCTCTTCGAGAAACTCCGTCAGCTCACTCACTGTGTTGACGTTGATGAGCTCTTCGGCCTCGAATTCAATACCAAACGTCTGCTGCACATCGTAGATGAGGTCAAGAATGGAGAGCGAATCAAAACCCAATTCGCCAATTGTCGTGTCTTCTGTGACCGTGTCCCAGTTGATGGGCTCGGTCGACGATTCCTTCATGGCCTTTCGCAGCTGTCCCAGGATCTCTTCTCTTGTCATGGCGAATATTCCTTCAAATGAAAACTGTAGTCGTGAACGCTAAGAACCTTATAACAACGTAACGCCCGGTTGTCGATAAGCGGTTCTTCGATGACGGCTGTTATGCGTCGTAGGAGTCGTGGTCTTCGGCGGCCTTGGGAAGCTCGCGGTATGTGGGTTTGGCGCAGTACTCGATGGTGCTGCCGCCAGACTCGCATACGAGGGCCCGATCGATGCGCTCTCGTTCGCTGCGGCGCTACTCACGGCGAGGGTCCGCAGGATGCACGAGGGGTGGCCCGGCATCTGCTCGTAGGTGGCTTGGGACGTGTCCATCCCGTTGGCAGCCTTTTAGGGCCTGCACGAGGCGCTCGAGCTCTGCGGTGGACAGTTTATCGGCAATCCAGCTATCGCTGATGCGTGCGCGAGCCAACGTGCGTGCATTCCAGAGGCAGAATACCCGTATGGCAGGCGTGTCGCGTCCGGTCAGGAGCTCGTCTGGTGTTGCGGGTTCGCCGAGCGGACTGAAGGGCACGCAGACGGCCTGGTCATTGGATTCAATATCGGCAACTGCGATGAAGAGAGGTAATTCGTCCCGACGGGGCACTAGCAGGCGGATCTCTCCAGCTGCGAGATCTTCGTCAATGGGGGCAACGCTCTCTCCCTGGCGGCTATCTACCGGGAGCGTTGCGGAGGGAAGTTCCTCTTCTTCCGTCCCACTGAAACGAAAGAGATCCCACTCAAGAAGCCAGGTTGCCAGTCGCTTTGCCTCCTGTTCCGTGCCCGGTGTGGCGCTCAATTGTTCGAGTTTCTTCATAGGAGAGGCCTATTGCTGATTCCCTTCTACACTATGGAAGCATTGGGGGAGGTTCTTTTCCGAAGATTTCCACGAATAGATGCACGCCTCCAACCCGCTGAGCACCATGGTGGAAAAGGCCATTACAGCATCGGGGCCATCTTCCTGGAACTCACGGAGCAGAGACTCCTTGATTCGGGTGAAGAGATCCCGGACGGTCTGGCTGAGTACGGATTTCCTGCAGCCTGCCGCCGATAGGACACTGGCATTTGCCAGGGAGATGCCCATGCACTTGGCGAGAAGCCCAACCCGCTCACGATGGGAAAGCTCTGAAAACAGCCGCGCGGCATGCGTTTTCGCCATGCTGTCGTGCTCGCCCGTCGCCGCGTCAGCCGGATCGGTTGTTGAGGCGAGCAGGTCGCCAAGTGTCAGCGATCCATCGCCGACCGGTTGGTCAAAAGATACGCTTCTGCGGTGAGCATACTCGGTCCGCAGGTGGGCGCGAACCACGCTGCGCATGATCAGGCTGGCCCCCGACTGTATGGTGTCGAACGGGGAGGTCGAGGAGTCGCTGACGCGTGCGAATATCCAATCCTTGTAGCGCTTTCCCTGTCGAGTTGTCGTCAGGGCTGCATAGCTCTCAAAAAGGTGCCAGGCATCCTCCGCTGTCGGCTGTTGTCGGCCTGCATCTGCGTGCAAAAGGCTGGTTGCGGCAATTTGCCGTCGGAGCTGGACGCGAAAGCGAGAGTGGGCAAAGGCCGCGAGTCGGCGCTGCGCATCCTCTGAGCAGAGCGCCCGCGCGCAATGCCGTTTCCATTCCTTCCAGTCTTCAAGTTCCGGTGTCATCGTGCCCCTCAGAGAGTTCTCTTAGTGCTTTGTAGCAACAAAGCGTAGCACCACAATGTGAAAACGTCACGCATGGAACGTGTTGGAGTGATTCGAACAATCCTGCGAGGTGTTTGACGTCAACGAAAAGTGCTGCAGGAGCTGCACGGGACATTCAAGGAAGGTATTGATCCATGGCCTGCGTCTGCTACCTTGGTGCCATGCGGATACGAGAGGCAACGCGTTCTGATCGAGATGCCATCAACAGCATCTACTCATCCGCCTTCCCACAGGGCGAAGTCGAGAGCGTAGCAGAGGTCGCCATCAATCTTCTTTCAGAGAGCACCGTGCCTAGAACGTTTTCTTTGGTGGCAGAGACTGAAGGAGCATTGGTGGGGCACGTGGGCTTCAGTCCGGTGTCACTCGGCGCCGACGGAACGCGCCAGGGCTACATCCTGGCACCCCTTGCCGTGAGACCGGGCAACCAGAACCGCGGCATCGGAACCGAACTCGTGAAAGAAGGGATGCGACAGCTAACGGCCATGGGCATAGACATGCTCTTCGTCTACGGTGATCCCAGGTACTACGCTCGGTTCGGTTTTAGCGATATCGAAGCGAGGCCGTAT
>JABGOW010000077.1:5982-11710 GCA_018645275.1 Verrucomicrobiota bacterium | reverse complement strand
CGCCTTCTGCACATCCAGCAACTGCGTGAAGAACACCGCGTTCTTGTCACTCCAAAAGAGCTGGAACGACTCTTGGATGTCTGTCACAACGGGCCCGGCGACCACGACATCACGATCCCGGAAAAGAAACGTAGAATCGCGGTCGAAGTAGGCATTCGCGTAGTTGCGGCCACCCACAATGCCAATTCGCCCATCGGTCAGCAAAAGCTTGTTATGCATCCGACGGTTCACCCGCCGAGCCTTGAAGAATAGATTGTCCCAGAACCCCAAGGGGCCGCGCTTCGCCACCCCGGACAGTGGCTTGTAGATCGCGATTTCCAGATTGCGGTGTGCACCCACCATACGAGCGAGCAACTGCGGCTTGGCGGGCACATTGAGGGCGTCGATCAGCACTCGCACAAGAACACCACGTTCCGCGGCCTTAACAAGTTCGTCGAACACAAATCGACTCGTGGGATCGTCCTCCCAGCTAAACGTCTGCAGGTCGATGGACTTCCTTGCCGAACGGATCAGATGCACGCGGGCCAGGAGTGCGTCATCCCCCCGTTCGAGGATACTCACAAACTGCGCACTGCCCCCTGCCTCCATGATTCGCCAAGCCTCAGAGGCGAGCTCCTGGTATTCGGACTCGATAGGCTCTACGGCGGAGGTTTTGGCCGGCTTCAGGCGACGGTATGTGAACGCATTCTCCAGCTCCCGCTCCGGGACGCTCGCACACCCCGACAACATCCCCGCAACAACAAGCCCCGGCAGGAGACCTCTCGAAAAGTCCTTCACCCATCTCATAGACAACCCCCATCATTCAAGTGCGTCAGACCCTATACCACATGCAGTTTTGTGTGAAGCAAAAGGTTGTATAGGGATGGTTTCTTTTCCGAGAGTACTGCTGCCTGCAAGGGAGCCACAATCGTCGGCTTGATCGTGTCAGCGGAAAGCGCAGACCTGGCGGGATGACGGCATGCTGGACGTGTGTCGAGGCAAAGGGAATCACGCCGCATAGAATTCACGCAATGTGACGGTGATACCCGCAGTTTGACGTGTCGACAATTGCCTTGACCCTCATAGTATCGCATGACAGAGTCAATCGACCGTGCGGTTCCAAAGCTTGGTTCTGTCGGTGAATTCAAAGCAGACTGGAAGCGCAACTATGAAGCTCAAGCTGATCTATCCGAAGTGGCCAAAGCTGCCAAATCAACCGGAATTCCACCTCCCTCCACATGGCCCCGTTTGCTTTGCAGCAGCCGTCCCCGACTCCGTTGATTTGGAGTTCTGCGATGAACACGTCGATTCTCTGAACCTGGACGATAGCCCAGACCTTGTCGGCATCTCCGCCATGCTCACCTGCCAGATGCCCCGCGCATGGGAAATCGCGGATGCATACCGGGCTCGCAACATCCCTGTCATCATGGGAGGCATCGGCACCATGCTGCACGCAGAGGAGTCTCAAGAACACGCCGATTCGGTCTTTCTTGGAGAAGCCGAAGGACATATGGAGACGGTCATTGCGGACCTCGCATCCGGCTCCCTTAAGCAGGTCTACGACTTCATGCGTGATCACCCGGATATTGAGCTGGTGGGCCCTGCCCGGCGGAGCATCCTTAACCGTGAACGCTACAACTTCCGCGGCATGCAAATGGTTGACCTGATTCACGCTTCGCGCGGTTGTCGATACGCCTGCTACCCCTGCTGCACAGAGTATCTGGGTGGTCGCAATTTCAGGCCACGTCCCATTGATGCCGTTGTTGCTGAACTCGAGGGCATTGACAACGACCGCTTCTTCTTTGTCGACAACTCACTGGCACAGGACGACCAATGGGAAAAGGATCTCTTCCGAGCCATCGCTCCGCTGAAGAAGAAGTGGATTTCGCACCCGATCAAAGATGACGATGAGATCCTGGACCTTGCGGCAGAAGCGGGCTGCTGGTACGTCTACCAGGCTGTTTTTGACACGTCCGATACCATCCGAAACCGTATCAAGCGACTGCAAGAACGGGGCATCGGCGTGGAAGGCACCGTCCTGCTTGGTCTTGACGATCACGATGAAGACGGCATCAAACGGCTCGTTGACTTCCTGATGGAGATCGAACTCGATCTTGCCGAATTCACGGTCCTAACACCTTTCAAGCACACGCGTGCACGAGCTGAACTTGAGCAGGCAGGCAGAATTCTGCACAACGACTGGAAGCGCTACACGGCGGGCGAGGTCGTCTACCAACCTGCGCTCATGAGTCCGGAGAAGCTCGCGGAGATGTATCAGTATGCCTGGGATACATTCTACGGAAATGGTGGCAAAGAGCTGAAAATGGCAAAGCTGTTTCTCAACGTCATGCGCAAACAGAAAGCAGACGGAACCTACAAACGACCAAGCTTGTCCCGAAGCCGGACATGGTAGGCTGCGAACACTTCAGCCCACGCCGTCCTGCTCGCTCGCAACCCAACTAGCATGAAGATTCTTCTGATATCGGCCAACCTAGCGAAGAGCCCGCATCCTGTTTACCCACTAGGCATGAGCATTATTGCAAATGCACTGGAAAGCAGTGGGCATCATGTCATCCAGTTCGATTTTCTTCAACACGACACATCCCTTCCCGACGTAGCCGCTGCTGTGCAGCAGCACAAACCAGATCTGGTCGGCATCTCCCTGCGCAATATTGACAGCTGCAACGCACTCAACGAGCGCAAATACGTGGACGGCGTGCGACAGATCATCGAAGTCGTCCGTCGCGAGTCCTCTGCACCAGTCGTTCTTGGCGGGTCGGGCTTCTCCATCATGCCGGAAACCGTGTTGGATACCGTGGGGGCGGATTACGGTATCGTGGGCGAAGGCGAACGTGCCATCGTGGATTTCGTGGAGAAGGCTTCACGAGGCGAATTCCCGAAGGAGCGCTGCCTTCGGGCTGAACCTGGCCTGCAAGGCAGGGAAATTCTCTCAGCCCGGTATGACGCGGACATCATGAGCTTCTATCGCAAGAACGGCAATATTGCCGGTCTGCAAACCAAGCGCGGCTGCACACACAAATGCGTTTACTGCTCATACCCCGTTTTGGAAGGCCCTCGCATCCGGCCGCGCGATCCCGCGCTTGTTGTAGACGACATCCGAACGCTGACCGAGAAGCACGGAGCCTCTCACATTTTCTTCACCGACTCCGTTTTCAATGACGATGCAGGCCGCTACCTTGAACTGGTACATGAAATGCGCAGGCAGGAAATCAAGACCCCGTGGCTCGCGTTCTTCAAACCGGATGGCCTCAATGATGAGAACGTGGCCCTGATGCGTGAAACCGGCCTTTGCGCCGCCGAAATCGGCTCCGACGCCGCTTCTGATGCTGCCCTCAAGGGGCTCGGGAAGGGATTTTGCTTCAAGGACGTACTTGAGTGCACGGAGCTGTTGGGGCGTCACGGCATCGCCGCCGCACATTACTTCATGTTTGGATGTCCGGGGGAAACCCCCGAGCTCGTACTTGAGGGCATAGAGAACATTAAGCAGCTTGAGAAGGCTGCTGTCTTCGTCTTCATGGGAATCCGCATTCTCCCAGGAACCGCGCTGGTAAAAATCGCACGACGAGACGGGCTAATCTCTGACGATGACAAAGACCTCCTTGAGCCCGCATACTATATTTCGCCTGCCTTGGATCGGAAGTGGCTGGAGCAGACGCTCACCGAAGCGCTCGGCCCCTTAGACAACTGTGCGTTTCCTCCTGATGCTGTAGACCACAAGCTGGACTACTTGCACAGACTCGGGTACGAGGGCCCGCTATGGGATCTACTCCTCAAGGAACGCGAGCGAAAGCTCAAGAGGCGAAGCAGGCTCAAACTGTCTCCGAAAACGACATCACCGACGCAGAGGACAAAAGCTCATGATTGAACTTAATGGACACGACCTAACGATAGAGGAACTCTGGCATGTTGCGGTGCGGAGAGGCACAGCCCAACTTTCAGCGAAGGCGCGCATTGGCATGCAAAAAAGTCGCGCACTCGTTGAAGAACTTGCCCAGGAACCGCGTGCCATCTATGGCATCAATACCGGATTCGGCCCCTTGAGCGGGATGCGTGTATCCAATGAGGATCAGCAGGCACACCAAGTCAATCTACTGCACCATCTTTCTGTCGGCCAGGGACCGCTGTTCTCTGAGTCGGAAACGCGGGCCATCATGCTCGTCCGCTCCAACGCGCTCGCTCGCGGATTCTCGGGCATACGAGAAGAGGTCGTCGACCTCCTGCTCAGCTGCCTGAATCAAGAAGTGCTTCCGGAGATTCCATCGCAGGGATCAGTGGGAGCGAGTGGGGACCTGGTTCCACTGGCACACATGAGCAGGTTGCTCGTTGGCTTGGGCCACGCCAAGACGGGGGAAAAGCGTGTTCTGGCAGCCGAAGCACTCCGGAAGCACGGGCTCTCGCCCGCGACCCTGCAATGTAAAGAGGGACTGGCCCTGGTCAACGGCACATCGGTGATGACCGGGCTGGCGGCCCTTGCTGCTCAGGAGGCACGGACCATTCTGAACTGGATGGAACTGCTGTCGAGCTGCAGTTTTCAGGTTATGTACGGAGAGCCCGAGGTTCTCTGCGGACAGCTGCATCATGCAAGAGGCTTCCGTGGACAGTCATTGGTCGCAGAGCGGATGGCGGAGTACCTCTGCACACATGAAGGCTACAGAGAGCAGATTGAAGGGCACCTGTGGGGGTCGCAGCCAAAGCCAGTTGAGCCGGGCGTCGAGATTCAAGACCCCTATACCATCCGCTGCGCCCCTCAAATTCTCGGGGCCTTCCAGGAAGCACTGTGGCATGTTCAACACGTTGTCACCGTCGAGATGAACGCGTCCACAGACAACCCGCTCGTGTTCCCCGAAACGAGCTCCGTCATTCACGGCGGCAACTTCTATGGACAGCAGATTTCCATGACGTCGGATTATCTCCGAATGGGGCTGATCAAGCTCGCGCTCTACTGCGAACGCCAAATTGATCGCCTAACAAACTGGCGTTACAGCATGGGCCTCCCGCCCCTGCTCGCCGGCGGAGCGCCGGGGCTGAACTCCGGCATGGCGGGCTGCCAGCTGCTAGCGACTTCGCTCGCTGCGGAATGCCGCGTTCTGGGCACGCCGGCTTCCATCCAGACGATTCCCACCAATGGCAACAATCAGGACGTCGTGAGCATGGGCTGCACCGCCGCCAAGATGACGACAGAGGTGCTGCCAAAGCTCTGGACCATCATGGCGATCCACACGCTTGCGCTGTGCCAAGCTGCCGACCACCGCAAGGAGGGAACTGCGGGCACTATCTACCAGAAACTGCGTGATCGCGTGCGGGCAGTATCGCCGGAACTCAAGGAAGACCGCCCCCTGTTTGGGGACATTTCTGCCATTGTAGACTTGCTAAAAGACGAGGACTTCCAGGCCCAATGCTTTCTGGAACAGAAGCAGTAATACTTCTACAGCAAACAATGAGTACAGCACCGAGGGAACAGGGGCATACATGGCATCAGCAGAACTGAAACAAGAGATCAAGCAGCTCATCATGGATGGCCTCTCCATTACCGACGTCTCTCCTGATGAGATTGATGACGCCGCTCCGATTATGGCGAACAACGTTCTGGAGCTCGACTCTGTTGACGCGCTGGAAATGGTCGTGACACTCCAACGCAAATACGGAGTCCGCATCGACGATCAGAACCTCGCGCGCAACGTGCTGTACTCAATCAACACCATGGCCGAGTTTGTTGAGAACAACCGCG
>JABGOW010000077.1:0-5882 GCA_018645275.1 Verrucomicrobiota bacterium | reverse complement strand
AGCATGGCGCGCGCACAGGGCGGGACGGTCAGCAGTGTGGCCAGCATCGTGAAGAACATGCCCAGAAATGCGGTAACCCCTATTGAATGCAGCGCTGGGTGCCGGGCTACGGCTAGAACACCGAATCCGCAAATGGTGGTGAGGGCACATATGGTGATGGAACCGCTCGTCGCCGCGATACGGTCTGGCCTTCCGCGGAATGCCGCCGTTTCGCTTGTCACCATGAAGAGACTGTAGTCGATTCCCACTCCAATAATGAACACCACGAATATGAAGTTCACCGTGTTGAGGGGAACCCCCAACAACCCCATCGCGCCAGCAGTCCACAGGAGGCCCACCGCGATGGGGAGTAGTGTCACGAGCACCATTCCGAAACTCCCCAGCAAGAAGTAGAGGATCGCCATGTCGATGCATGCAACGGCCAACGCAAACACCGTGACGCCCCTCTTGGCCAACCGAGCCACCTGCTCAGAGAACGCAACGCGATTCAACAACGTCGCCTCGGGAACCGCCTCGTGCAGCGCCTTAGCCAGCGCGCCGAAGCGCTCGGGGGAATCAAGTTTGACCATGGTTGAAATCGAGACGGAGTCATCGAGCCAGTGAGTACGCTGTGAGATGATCTGTTCAAGAAGGGTATCCTTCAGATCCTCCGGACGGAGCCCATCCACGTGCGCCTCAAGAACCCGCATGGATGAATTCACATGAGACAAGCTAAAGCCCTTCTCCGGAACGATACCCGAGAGATCATGCTCAAGAGCATCTCTTCGGGCGGGGGTCCAGAAGTGCTGCCACCGTTCTCGATTCTCCGCTTGGCGCCTAAGTGAAGGACATATTGACGCGATCGACGAGCATGACACCACACGGCCCTCTTTCTGTAGAGGAACCAACGCATCAGCAACCCGCTCGTTCAGTTCCAATGCCGACTGCATTTCAGGGGCGGTAACCAGAATTGTTGTGGCAGACGCGGCGTCTCCCCATATATTCCAAAAGACGTCTTGGTCAGCAGCGGTTTCCGGGGTGACGCCGTTGAGTTTGGCCATATCGCCTTCAACCCTTAACCCCGAAAGTCCGACAATGGCAAGCACCGTGACAACGGCGATCACACTCGCCAGAACCACCGTATGGCGGGAACGCCAGTCGACAAAAGACTGAAACAAGCGCGTCATCATGAGTGGCGGAAGGCTGCTCCCGCGGTCCAGCGGCACGAGAAAGGGAATGACGAGCAGCGAGGCAAGCGCAGCCGTCGTCACGCCCACCGCTGCGAACATTCCGATCTGCCGGTGGCTTTCCACAGGGGAGAACAGCAGGACCAGGAATGCGCCCAGTGTTGTCAGTGCACCAATGGTGATCGGGGCCGCAATCTCCTGGATGGTTTCGGCCATGCGACGGCGATCCTGATGTGCACCGTTGTCAATGTGGTAGAGAACGTGAATGGCATAATCGATCGTGATGCCCAGCAAGATGGTTCCGCAGCCCACCGCAATCGCGGAGATCTGCGTGTTAGAGAAGAAGAGTACACCTCCCGCAACGGAAGCAGCAATCGCCGGGGGGACGAGCGTTATCAGCGCCAACCAGCGGCGACGATAGGCAACAAAAGACAGCAGGAACATGGCAACAACGGCCACGCCGATTGCAAGAGCGGTGTCACGACGAATGAGCCGCGAATTGTCGAGTCCGATGCGGTGTCCACCAATCACGGCGATGCGCACCGCGTGCTCGCCAAAAGCATCCTCAATCTTGGCCATCTTCTGGAGCAACTCGTCGACAAGAAGGCCACTTCGCTCAATGTCTGCGGACGGGAAACTGGGCATGGATCTGAGTAGAACATGGCAACCATCCCGACTGACAATCCGTCCCTCAACGATTTTGGCGTCATCGAACCCCGCCTGCACTAGCTGGAGACGCTTGAGCACGGGAGCGCTCAATCCAATTGGATCCACGCGTGCCACATCTTTGACAACAAACCCCTGGGGCTGTGTCAGGGAGCGGCGTAGCCAGTCAAGTCGCTTTGCAATCGCGTCGGCCTCGAGGGACTCGGACAGCGCGGCATAGTCCTCAGGTTCCCCAATCAGGTTGGGCAGGTTGTCATGGAGGAGCTGAACGGATCCCGGGTAGTCCCTCAGCTCAAGACGGTAGGCAATGTCCGTCAAATCAGGAGATGCCTGCATCACTTCAAAGACCTGGTCTGCAGCATCGAAGAGGACTTCATCATTCGGTTCGGCAATGCCGACATCAACCACCAACGAGTCAATCTGTCGAAGCTGCCGGAAGGCATGGAGATAACGCCCAATTGCCTCATTCCGCTGCGGCAGCATCCGCATGATATCCTCGTCCATCTGCAGCTTCGTGGAGAGAAGGCCTCCCACCACGGTAACCGCAATGACACCTCCAAACATCAGCAGCCGATGTCGCGCCAACAACTGATGCAGAGCCATGAACCGTGTTGCCATATCAGGTTAGTCTCCCTCGGGTTAGCGATAGCCGCCGGCGAATGACTGCCCGCAGACACAGCGTCTGGCTAGAAAATGCGGCGTGGTCGTAATGGGGGAGCGGGGCGCAGATACGCATAGATCACTCACGTGCTTTCGTTCGCAGATCGACGAAGAAGCGTCGCTTTCTCGCCCCTTCCGGCATCTGAAGCGACTCGATCTCCTCCGCGCTAGCCTCAGAGATTGTCGGAACCACCTTCGCTTCCGCTTGAAGCCGATCGCGCAGCAGACGCGCAGTATGCTCACCACATCCAGCGTTCCAGCACACCTTGATCTCAATATGGTCAGAAAGGTCGCTTTCATTCCGTACGAGAATCACGTAGGAGGCGAGCTCGGGGCACGCTTCCAGCACAACCTGCAACGTCGAGGGGAACAGTGTCGCGCCCTTAACCTTGAGCTTGTGGTTCTTGCGCCCCAGAATTGGACTGATTCGCTGGGTCAGGCGTCCGCATGGACAGGGCTCCGAGATCAGCCGCGCGTAGTCCCCAGTCCGATAGCGAATCAGGGGCATGGCCTCCATCCGGAAGGTGGTGGCAACCAGCTCCCCCTCTTCTCCGGGAGCGGTGGGATTGCCCTGCTCATCGACGGTTTCAAGATAGAGAAGCTCGGGGTGAATGTGATTTCCAAGACCAGCCCGGCACTCGCAGAGCGAGGTCGCGAGTTCCGTACTGCCATAAGTTGAGAACACCTTGGCGCCCCAGCACGCCTCCAAATCGCGTCCAATCTTGTTCAGTTCCATGGAAGTGGTTCGAACCGGCTCACCGATGCAAACTAACTTTCGAACCGAACTCCCCACCAAATCGAAACCGCTCTCGCTCGCCCGCTGCGCGACCAACCGCAAGAAAGAGGGAACGCCTACAACGGCGGTTGGTTTGAGTCTCTGTATGGTCTCCAAGTGCATGGCCGGCAGCGAAGCCCCGACGCGAATCACGGAAGCGCCCAGCGTGCGCAGCCCAAGGAAGTACGCCATGCCTGCCATGAAGCAACGGTCTAGCGTAACCGCCAGCAGGACGCGATCCTCGGCAGTGAGGTCAGCACAGCGAAAGGAGAGATACTCGTTATAGCCCAACCGGTTCAGATCTGCCTCGGTCAAAACCGCCACAAGCGGATGGCCGGTCGAACCGCTTGTCGTAACGACGTCCACGACTTGACGATCCGGGACACAGATGAACTCAGACGTGCGCTCCGAGAGGCAGTCCTTGTCGGTCATGGGAAGCGTCCCCATGTCAGCAAGTGAAGGGGGAGAATGTGGCGACAGCCCTGCCGCTTTCAGGTGTTCACCATAAAACGGTGACTTCTCAAAAGCGTACCGGTAAAGGGCTAACCACGCCGCTTCCTGAATCGAACCAATCTGCTCAAGAGAGAAGACCTCCTCCTGCCGTCTGGCAAAATCGCTAACACAAGCATTCATGCGGCAAGGATCTACCACAGCAGAACCGTTTTTGCACGAAAAACCCCATTGCGAGCGCTCTGATCAAAATTCCGTAGGAAATGGCAAATTACGCCCTTTACGGGATATCCACCGAGCGCTAGACTTTAAGTGTCAATGGAACACATGGTGGAAAAACCAGTGAGGAGGTACATGATGCTACGTCAAACAAGTCTCTGCGCAATTCTATGGTTCTCACTCTCGGTCTGCACGTTTGCGACCAGTGGTGAGATGTCCATGTACATCGACCAGATTGTCCGCGATGATCCAGCGTCCCTCAAATCCGTATCGCGCCATCTCATTCAGATGCGCATCCGTGATAGAGAGGTTCTGGATGTACTTGCTGAAGTCGTTGTCCAGAAGGCTTTCACCGCGAATCGGTACGAAGTCGATGCCATAGCGTGGGCAATCAGGGCGCTCGGAGAGACTCGCGACTCCCGCTACCGCACCGCCCTGGATCGCGTCTATCGAAGTCATGCCAACAGCAAAATCAGACGATACGCACGGGCAGCCATCTACGACGTGGGGCGTGGCGGACCGCAGTACGAGCCGGGCTCCATTGATCTGCAGGAACTGCAGGATCGGCGCAAGGGGCAACCCGTCTACGAACCCAAACAGCCGGCACCGAGAGAAGAGCCTCGCCTCGACCCGAAAACTGCGGAACCCGTGGAGTACGCGCACATCTCAAAGGTCAGAAGCGGAATGAGCATGGAACAGGTTATCGAGCTCGTCGGGCCGCCGACCTCTACCTCAGCCCGCGCAACAGGAAAAGCCTTCGTGCCGTTCTACCATGGCGGCGATGCTTCACGCCTGATTGCCTTCTACAAAGGTCAGGGGCGCATCATCTTCAACCGGCACAGCAGGTACGACAGCACGTTGAGAGTGCTGGAAGTCCAATACAACGAAGCCGAGATCGGCTACCCATAGCGATCCGCCTCAGCTTCTTAGCGCAAGGGATGGGAATGCGAAGGCGGACAAGGCGCGTGCCTCGCATGTCCGTGGGTGTTGAGTCAAGCGGAAGTAGATCGTGGACATTCCCCAGTTTCTCGCCCTGCTTGTCGCATGAGATCTTTCGGTCCGCGACGTTCGTCGGGATGCGAGCACTGCGCTCAGGATGACAGTTTTCTAAGGTTTTCTGTCATGCCGAGCTTGTCGAGGCTTGCCCGCCTTGGGCGGGCATCTCTGCCACACACCAAGATAATTCTCTCGTTCTATTTCCCAGAAGTAGGATGTCCTCGTATTTGCGGGTGTTCTCGACGAATGGCACCTCAAAACCAGGGATACTCCGATCAAGTTCTACAGCACGAAGAGACTAGGCAACAGGGCTAGGGCTGCGACCACTCGGAGAGTGGCGCATACCAGAGTAGCCCCCACTCTCCGAGTGGTAGGCGTGCCAAGGGGGGGATATTCAAAGTCCCAACTCCGTAGTGCCAGCGGCCTGGTCATGGGGTCACTTGGCCCTGCGGGCCGTCATTGGAAGTGCCACACCAGACAGGTGTGAAACCCCCAATGACGAAACGACGAGCGAGGAAGCCTCGGGTCAATATGAGGTCTGTAGGATATTCTTGGACATCGCCTTGCTGACGATCCAAAGACCACTGTCAAGCTGCATAACCTTCAACCCATCGGCACTCACGGTGGCGGCGCGGGCGGCTCTTACCTTGATGTAGTAAATCCAGCAGTTCTCAATCCCCAAGTCCTTGACCTTGCCCAAGTACTCCTGCGGAACCCACCGAGAGTTTGGCTGGCTCTTGCAGTAATCCAGAACGAGACTACCGGGAGGCGGAGTCTGTTCCTTGTAGGGTTCGGCCGAAACAACGGTGGCCAACGTCACGAATGCGAGGACGGCGAGCAACAATCTCATGGTTCCCTCCTGTTCTGGTGCTTTTTTCTACACACACTCCGCATCGGGCGCATTTCACTTCCGTAGGGGTTTCTGCGCTCGCTCTTGAGAGCGCGTGATT
>JABGOW010000336.1 GCA_018645275.1 Verrucomicrobiota bacterium | reverse complement strand
CATTGGCGAGGGAGCCGCCACCCAGCGTGATGGCGCTCTGCAGCCAGCCAGGCCCGGACAGCTTCGTGAACGCCCCAAACAGCGCCCAGCGCCCCTTGCCGCGTGCCTCCCGAATCATCGCCCGATCGCGCTGGATACCTTGCCCTCGTGCTTCGTTCATGTTCTGGCCTTTCTTCAGGTTTGTGTCTTCGGTGCACCCGACACAGGGTCGGCAGATCTTACTCCCAACCCACGCCCCACTCCATCAATTTTCAATATTCACTCTTCAATATGCAATTCTCCCCCTACACTTCCCATCCCTTGCGGTGCGGATAGTCGAGCATGGCGTTGGCTTCCTTGTCACCAACAACTTCCTGTTTCACCGGGTCCCACTTGAGCTTGCGGCCCAGTTTCATGGAGATGTGATGGAGAACGCAAACCGTATTGGAGCGGTGTCCGACTTCGACCGGACAGATCGTCTCCTTGCGCGTGCGCATGCAGTCGAGGAAGTTGCCCATGTGGTTGCGGCTGCGATAGAGCTGGATCCCGTCCTCGCCAATCTTCTCGCGCAGGACGTTCCTATCGTGCGCATCAAAGCCGCCGCGTCTGACATAGAGCCAGCCATCGGAACCGATAAACTTCACGCCTGGGCTCCCCGCAGATGACGACATCGTTACGCCGTTGGCGTAGCGGGCCTCGCCCTTGTACCCGACGTGTACATTGAACAGGCCCCGGTCCGGGAAATCACCCTTGGCGTCGATCTCGACGGGCCCCGAGTCGACATCCGTGCCCATGCCCCACTGGGCAATGTCGTACATATGGGCTCCCCAGCCGGTGATCATACCGAGACAGTAGTCCTCAATCTGTAGCCATCCGGGACGGCTATAGCCGTTCTGAGGGTGCACGCGGTGTTCGGTGTAGGGGGCGTCGGGTCTGGGGCCGAGCCACATGTGGTAGTCCAGGTTTTCGGGAACGGGCATCTTGGCGGCGTTGCCGGTACCGTGGTCCTTTGGAACGCCGACCTCAATCCTCTGTAGCTTGCCGATCCGTCCGTTGCGCACCAGCTCGCAAACGGTTCGGAAGTAGACGCTGGACCGCTGCTGCGATCCGGTCTGAAAGACCACGTTGTTCTCGCGCACGGCCTTGACCAGCGCTTTGCCTTCGCCGATGGTGTAGGTCAGTGGCTTCTGCAGGTAGATGGCTTTGCCCGCCTTGGCTGCCGCGATGGCGATGACGGCGTGCTGATGGTCCGGGGTAGAGATGGTGACCCCGTCGATATCGTCGCGCGCCAAGAGTTCGCGGAAGTCGCCGTACTGGTCGACCGTTCCGTTATCGCCATAGTGCTGCTTAACAATGGCGGCGGCACCGGCCGCGCGTTTGCTGTCGACATCACAGACGGCGACCAGGCGTACGCCACTGCCGCCGACACCCATCGCGTTCTTCATGTCGCCCCTGCCCATCCGGCCAACGCCGATACTGGCCAGGCGCAGCACATTGCTGGGGGCATCCTTGCCGAGGACAAAGGAGGGGATGATGGTCGGCGCGGCTGCGCTGCAGATAGCGGTCTTGAGGAAGGATCGTCTCTTCATTCTGTTGTCTCCTTTAGTGGCCCATCCTCACACTCCAGATCGCCCGCGGCATATTGGATGCCGTTGAGGATGAATTGGAGTAGCGCGGGGTTCTCAAAACTCTGTGCGTTGTGGGAGGGGCTGCAGTAGAAGACGCGGCCCTTCTCGTGACGCTTGATCCAGGCGACGTAGCGCTTGTCTGAGCGGACCGCTTTCGTCTTCTTGCCACAATCGAGGGTGGCGGTGTCCATCTCCAGCAGAGGCAGGAAGTTCTTATCCTTGTAGGCATTCTTGAAGAGGTAAGGTTCATCGACGTGTACCAGTGGTTGGCCCTCGAACGGCTTGACGATGGGGTGGTTGGGGTCGACGAGATGGCAGGTGACTTCCTGCTGTTTGGGATGAAAATCGAACGAGCCGCCCACCATCCTGCTGAACGCCTTGGAGTTGTTCTGCATCGTGATGGCGCCGTGGATGTTGACCAGACCGGCACCGGCGGCGATATGGTCGATCAGACTCTTCTCCAGCATGGCTGCCTTGGCTTCGTCCTGCGTTGCATCCCAGAATAGATCGCGCTTCTTTCGGTCGGAACAGTTGTTGTTGAGGATGATGATGTCGAACTGCTTGATGTTCACTGGCGTGAACATGTCGACGTTATCGGTTTGGACCACGTCGAACGCACCGCTCTTGTCGCCAAGCACCTTGACCATCTCGGCGGTATGCGGCGTGACCCAGTGCTTGTATCCGGTCATGCGTGAGAAGAGGAGTGCCCTGCGGGGGCGCTTGACTGTCGCGGTGGGCGTTGTCGGCGCGAGCGAGGTGATCTTGGCGGTCCATTCGGGGGTGACTTCGAACGCCTGCACACCAGCCTGCGCCGTGAAGGTGGTCGCCGTGATAAGTAGGGTTGCCAGTAGTATTAGCTTTTTCATCATATCATCTCCGTTCAACACCAGATATGCCCCACAGCCCTGTAGTCCTGGTCCCCCAACCGGGCGATCGTGCGCTGTCGGGAGACGCCGGGTGAGGGCGCCCGGCCTACAGCCGCGGGCAATAGCTTGCTAGGTTTCTAGTGGTTTGCGTAATCCTTCCACAGTGCTTCCGCCTGCTCAGCGGATACCTTTCCGTCGTATACAAAGAGTCTGTAGTTTCGGGTGTATGCTTTGCCCGGTTGGAATGTCCATGACTGGTCCTGGACCGGGTTAAAGTTGATGAAGATGGCGCCATGATGGGTCTTGGGATCCCACGTTCGCAGCCTTTCCGGATGTGCGTGGTTACCGGGGTGACTCATCATGATGAGGCCGGCTGTCAGGCCGTTCGCGGCGTCTCCTTCAACACGCACCCAGCGTGCACGTGTGAAGTTCGATGCCGTATAGTCTCTGCCGCCGCTGGTGAGCACTGTGCTGTTCCTCGCGTGCCACTTAGGGGTGCCGCGAAGGGCGAACCCGCTGTAGCGGTACTTGAGAATCTCCAGGGGAGATCTGCCGGCTACCTCGTGAGCGATATCAAGGTCGAGGAAGTAGCCGCGGGCCGGCTGGTCGACAATCGCGGAGTTCGTCACGTTGAGCAGTTCGTTGATGAGGGGCGTGGGACCACCCGATGCCTTGCGGTCGATGTAGATGCTCTTGGCTGTGAAGCCCCGGTTGGTCTGTTTTCCGCCTTGTGCCTCGATGATGCCGTCGCCCTTCTGGAGCTCCCAGCAGAGCACCTTGCGCCCTTCTGTAACGACGTACTTCCAGGGCCACCAGAGGCCGAAGTGATGGGGGTGGTCCGTAGGTTGGTGGTCGGTCACGACGAACCCAGACGGCGTCTTCAGTGGATGAATGAAATTGCTGCCTTTGAATCGGGCGCCGCCTTTTGGGGAGCTCATCGGCGCGGCCTGGTAGGAGACGAGATCTTGGCCGTCGATGGTGAGCTGTAGGACGTCGGTATCCGATTGTGCGAGGACCGTGGTGCACAGTGATGCCGCAAGTAGGATGGTCCGTGCAGTCTTGTTGGTTCTGTCTATCATCTTTTCAATATCCAACAGCCAACAAGGAATGTCCAACCGAACAAGGAGAGAGCGAGGGACGCGAATAGTAGGTTGGAAAGCCCACCATTTTCGTGTTCTCGCACACTTGGACATTGGGTGTTCCTTGTTGGCTGTTGGATATTCCTCTTGGCCCTTGACCTGTCTGATGCCGTGAAGGGGCCTCTAGAGCAATTCTATCTCTACTTCCTGTCCCTTTCGCTCCGAGGAGAGGTAGGCACAGTAGATCGTCATAATGCAGTCGGCCCCGAGGCCACTATCGCTCTCAACCCTGTCCCCATAGGCGACAGTGCGGTAGAACGCCTCTATCTCTTGCGGGTATCCGGTGAACCAGTCCTCATCAGGGGAGGTGCATGACCAGCCCTGTTTCGTGCAGGCCTTCTCCACCGTGTAGATGTCTTTGAAGTTGGCCTCTACCGGGTTATAGGTCTGCATGGCGGTGTTGGGGTTAATGCTGCATACGGTTCGATGATTATTGGCGCAGACCTCTAGTTCGTTATGGATGCCTCCCATAACGATGTCGGAAGCAAAGATATCCGCGATCGAACCATCCTCAAATACGACGTGCATCATGGAGAAGTCGTCAATGTCATGGTAGTTGCTCCGGAGATGTCCTTCGTCTCGGAAACGCTCCATGCGCGTGATTGCATGGACCCGTGCGGAAACGGTAACGGGGCGAATAGGGTTGCCATCTCTTGCGAGTCCCTCTACGCGTTTGAGGTAGAGTGCGGCGGTGAGAGGGTGGCATCCTTTGCCAAGCATGACACCACCACCTGAGCACTTCCATTCGGCATAGGCGGGGCTATGGGAGCCGCTGTGGGCTTCTTCGCCGTGCATCCAGAGAACCTGGGCTCCTGTCTTTTCGAGGATTTCACGTTCCTTCTGGATGGACGGCGCATAGACCCAGTTCTCGGCGTAGAGAATCTGCCCCTTGCTTTTTGCTTCGGCTGCGAGGAGACGCTTCAGGCTCTCGCTCGCTTGCTTTACCCCGTCCTCCCGTGGGAAGGTGTCGCCGTTAAATGCCTCGGTCCCATCACCGCAGTATCCGATCATCGGCTTCTCAAGGATGACGTATTTGTCTTTCTCCAGAATCCGTATGGCCAGTTCTTCGTGAGCCGCAACAATGGCACATACATGAACCACATCGCAGTCGTCGATGAGTTCGTCCAGGTCTGTATAGGCCTGTATATTGCGAGCCTCTGCATAGGCCTTCGTGCGCTCTGGATCCGCGTCATATGCCCCCATAAGCATGACGTCTGTTCCGTACACCTTTTGAATAGCCTCGTAGTGGAAGCTCCCCGAAAATCCTGTCCCGACAATACCGCTCTTGACGCGCTTCTTTGTGTTCATACTCCGCTCCGCTCTTCAGTTTCTCTGGTGCGGTTGATACTAGGGCGCAAGTTAAGAGCAGGCAACCTCATGCTGTGCAAATAAATCCTCAAAACGTGCATGCGGTCTTGATGGGGGTGGCGGCAGCCGCTAGGGTTTCGATATGAAGGGTGAACAACCACGGATCATGTTGTTGATGGATACGAATCGTGCGTACGAGCGCGGCTTGTTGCGAGGGGTGCTGCGTTACAGCAGACTGCATGGCCCGCTATCGTTCTGGCGGAAACAGCATGTGGTGTCGGGTGGGCCACGTAGAATCTCGCTGAAGATGATTCGCGAATGGCGCCCTGACGGGATCATTTGGCGAGAGGGGTATTGTACTCTCGATATCAAATCGCTTGGGGTGCCTACCGTCTTTGCCCCATACAGGGCTCCGGATCCACAGCTGCTTAACGTGGTCTCTGGCGATGCGGCGATTGGCGCCAAGGTCGTTGACCACTTTTTGCGACGAGGTTTTCGACACTTTGCCTATTACAGTCACAGTGACTCCTTGTATTTCTCCAGGGCGCGTAGGGCGGCCTTCACGACCGGCGTCCAACAGGCCGGTTGTGAAGTGTCGTATTGCTGTAGGGATGAGACTCCTGATGTTGCCGCGTGGCTGGGCGCGCAGTCATTTCCCCTAGGACTTATGGTCGCCACGGATGATTGTGCAGCCGACTGCTACGCGGCTGCTCGTGAGGCCGGTCTGGCTATTCCTCAAGATCTCGCCATCATTGGGGTTGGCAATGATGAACTGATCTGTGACTTTGCGATCCCCCCGCTTTCGAGCGTGGGGATGAATACCGAACATGCTGGCTATGAGGCGGCGCGAGCCTTGATCGACATGATCGAAGGGCGAGCCCCGGGCCGTGATATCGTGTGCGATGCATGCGAGGTCACCGAAAGACCATCGACATCGGTTCTGGCGGTAGAGGACAGGGTGATCGCAAGCGCCATCCAGTTTATTCGGTCACGTCTTGGAGAGAACCTGCATGTAGAGGATGTGGTACGGGCGATGCCGGTCTCCCGACGTGCGCTTTATACCCGCTTCAAGCTAGCTGTTGGCCGTTCCATCTACGACGAGATCCGGCTCGCCAAGATGGACTACGCTGCCCGCATGCTGACCGATACGGATATGTCAATTGCGGCCATCGCTGAAAAGCTGGGCTATGGCGACGCAAAGAACCTGGCCCGCGTCTTTCGACACGCCAAGGGATTGCCACCCCTCAAATACCGAATGCAATACTCCCCTTATCGCTAGTATTGAATCACTATCGGAGCTACTCTGCGGGCTATGAATCCAGTCGACCATGTTAATCCTCTGATCGGGGCGGTTGCCTACGCCGAGGGCAGTGCGGATGCGCATGGGTTTGGAAAGACATTCCCGGGGACGGCGACGCCGTTCGGGTTGGTGCAGCTCAGTCCCGACACCATTACGGGGGGCGATAACAGTTCGGGCTACTCCTTCGTGCACGACACGCTGGAAGGATTCAGCTTTGCCCATTTGAGTGGCACCGGTTGGTACGGCGATCTGGGCAACTTTCTGGTGACCCCTACGGTGGGTGCATTGCACACGGCTCGGGGTACACCCGACGATCCGGACGGTGGTTACCGTTCCCGTATCTCGCACGACACAGAAGTGGCGCAAGCCGGCTATTACGCAATCACGCTCGACGACTACGGGGTACGGGCGGAGTTGACCGCGTCCCCGCGTGCCGGGATGATGCGGTTTACCTTTCCGGCACATAGCCAATCGCGGATTCAGATTGATCTCGCACGGCGTATCGGAGGCACGTCGACGGAGCAGTATGTGCGTGTTGTCGACGAACACACCATCTGCGGCTGGATGAGGTGTCCGCCCGAGGGTGGGGGATTCGGTAATGGAGCTGGTGGCGTGGATTATACGCTGCACTTCTACTGTCAGTTCAGCAAACCGCTTGCACGGCACGGTGTCTGGCGGGCCGAGATTCCGAAGGACTGGGCTCGTGGCAACTTCGACGTGTCCGGTGAGGCTTACCAGCGGGCCGTGGCAGAGGCGCAGGTCGTGTACGGAGAGCGCGAGGCACGCGGTCGGCATCTGGGATTCTTCTCGGAGTTTGCGACGGCGGAGGATGAGCAGGTTCAGCTCAAGTGCGGTATCTCTTTTGTCAGCATCGACGGGGCAAAAGCCAATCTGGAGCATGATATTCCGCACTGGGATTTTGATGCCGTGCGTGCTGCCGCCCGCAGCGCCTGGGAGCGAGCGCTGTCGGCAGTAGGTGTTGAGGGCGGGAGCGACGACGAGAAGGAGACCTTCTACACGGCACTATACCACTCCATGATTGATCCCCGCTGCGTTTCCGATGTGACGGGTGACTATGTCGGTGCAGACGGGCAGGTGCACAGGAGCACTGATTTTACCTATCGCTCTGTCTTCAGTGGTTGGGATGTGTACCGTTCGCAATTTCCGCTGCAGACACTCATTAACCCTTCGATGGTGGATGATGAGATCAACTCGCTGCTGCAGATTGCAGAGCTTGGCGGACGCGGCTATCTACCGCGTTGGGAAATGCTCAATGCCTATACGGGGTCAATGCTGGGCAATCCGGGTGTGGTGGTGATCACGGATGCCTACCGCAAGGGCATTCGCAACTACGATGTCGACAAGGCGTTTGACTGCTGCAAGCAGTCCGTGGAAACGTTTGGCAACGGCGAACTGGGATATGCCGCCAAAGGGATTGGCAAGGGGTGCATCTCTGAGACGCTCGAATACGCTTACTCGGACTGGTGTTTCGCGCGCCTGGCTGAAGCCCTGGGCAAGACCGAGCTGGTGGCAGACTACGACGAGCGCAGCAAGGCCTATCGGAATATCTGGAACGATGAGGTCCACTGGTTCCGTGCCCGGGACGAAGCGGGTGACTGGCTGGAGTGGAAGGGCAAGACGGTACACGGTCAGGGCTGTCGCGAGTCCAATCCCTACCAGCAGGGCTGGTTCGTGCCACACGATATTCCCGGGCTCGTTGAGTTGATGGGTGAGGAGTCCTTCCTGGAGGAACTGACGGCACTTTTTGAGAACACGCCGGCCGATTTTCTCTGGAACGACTACTACAACCATCCCAACGAGCCGGTTCACAACACGGTCTTCCTCTTCAACGCCATCGGAAAGCCGTGGTTAACCCAGAAGTGGAGCCGGCGGATCTGCGCGAAGGCCTATGGGCCCGGGCCCTTTGGGCTCTGCGGCAATGAGGATGTTGGCCAGATGTCGGCTTGGTACGTACTCGCCGCGATGGGAATTCATCCGGTCTGCCCCGGGGACGGCACATACCAGATCACCAGTCCCGTTTTCGAGCGCATCGAGATCGCGCTGGACTCGGAGTATCACTCAGGCAAGACGTTCACCATTCTCGCCCGTGACAACAGCGCGGAGAATATCTACATTCAGGCCATGACACTGAACGGCGAGCCACTCACACGGTTCTGGCTCAGTCATGAGGAGATTACAGCAGGAGGCATCCTCGAGCTGAAGATGGGTGCGGCTCCTCGGACGTGAAAGGCACTGAAGCACGAACCACAGGAGGTGGTTGTTGTCATTCCGAGCTTGTCGAGGAATCTCAAGCGTTACCCGGGACCTGAGATCCCTCGGCAAGCTCGGGATGACATATCGTGCGGGCTTGGCGTGCGCGGAGATGGCACCTGGCACAAGTTTGGGATTGAGGGATGCTCATAGTGATGCATGTTTCAGGCATATTGATGCCTACTTATTGTTGAAGTATACCGTGCAAGAGCGGAATATGCGTTCCCAAAGAAGGATTCTATGAACAAGACAAAGACCGCCTATATTGTGCCACACACACACTGGGATCGTGAGTGGCGTTATCCGATCTGGAAGAATCGTGTACTCCTCGTGGAGTTCATGGAGGAGCTGCTGGATACGCTGGACTCTGATCCGGATTATCGCAGTTTCGTACTGGATGGCCAAGTGGCCCCGATCGAGGACTACCTGGAGGTGGCGCCGCATGATCGGGAGCGCGTTACAGAGCATATCCGTGATGGCAGGATCGAGATCGGCCCCTGGTACACGCTGCCGGACCTCTATCCCGTGGACGGCGAATGCCTCGTGCGTAACCTGCTAACCGGTACACGAATCGCCGCCCAGTACGGCGAGCCGATGATGGTGGGCTACAACTCGTTTGGCTGGGGACAGACGGCCCAGTTTCCACAGATCTATGCCGGCTTTGGGATCGACTTCATCGTCTGTGCCAAGCGGGTATCCAAGGAGCGCGCTCCGGAAAGCGAATTCATGTGGGAGGCGCCGGATGGCACACGCGTGCTGACGACCCGCCTCGGCGACCACGCGCGGGCGAACTTTTACTTCCACGCTTATCTCTACGCTAAGTACGGCGTTAATTGCATGAGCGGTGAGTTTCGCTATGACGCTGCAGCCTCCGGAATCGCCATGCACGATGCCCGGACGGAGCGCGCAGAAGACGATTTCTTCATGATTGAGCCGAAGATGGAGCACGACGCCGAGCGATTGAAGAAGGGGGCGGATGACGCCTGGGCCGCTACGGACGAGACGGTGGTGAAGGATCATCGCCTGTTCATGAACGGTACCGACTTCTCGACATCGCACCCGAACATGAGCCGGATGATCAAGGACCTCAACGAGCAGAGCCCGGACACGGAATTCGTGCATGAGCGTCTCGAGACCTACGTAGCGAAAATGCATGAGCAGATTGATCCCGCATCACTCCGCGTGATTGAGGGCGAGCTGCGTGACGGGCCCTCCTGCGATTGCTCCGGCAACGCCCTGGCCTCTCGCGCCTATCTGAAACTACTGAACAGGCAGGCGCAGAATGTAATCCTTCGCAAGACGGAGCCGCTGGCCGCAGCACTATCGCTCCTCAGTACCGCCTCGTCCTCTCCTCTCCGTAGGACGGGAGCGTCTCCCGTCTTCTCCTACCCGCGCGGCCTCATGGACACCGCCTGGAAGCATCTGCTCCAATCGCATCCACACGACTCGATCAATGGGGTCACGCAGGACAAGACGGCCAACGACGTTGAGTACCGTCTCAACCAGGCTCTTGAGATCGGCAGCGTCGTCTACGATAAGGCTGTTTCCGAGGTGCTCAAGCAGATCGACCTTTCGATGTGCGGTGAGGATGAACAGGTTCTGGTGGTGTTCAACCCATTGCCACGTCCGCGTCGCGAGATTGTCGAGGCCTGTGTCTGCACACCCGGAGAGCAGGGGGCCTGGAGTCTGAGTGCATGTGACGCCGACGGCAACGCGCTTGCCGTGCAGGAGATCTCCCGTTCCGAGAAGACCTTCCCCGTGCATGACTGCCAGGCGCGTCCATGGCCCTACAAGGCGGACCGGCATCTGCTCCGTGTTGATGCGGGCGAGATTCCGGCCGGTGGCTACAAAGTGATACGGTTCGCCCCGAAATCGAGCTTCCAGCGTGACCATCATTACTGGCTCGAGATGCGCCGAAGCACCAGCGAGACTCTCTCCCCGGCGGACAACGTCCTCGAGAATGAACATCTACGCGTGGAAGTGGCGGGCAACGGCACGCTCTCACTGACCGACAAGGCCTCGGACAAGACCTATGAGGGTCTGCACTACTTTGAGGATGGTGGCGACGTCGGCAACTACTGGGCCTTCTATCCACCGTACAATGACCAGGTCTTCAATACACTCTCCTCCCATCCGCGCATTTGGCTCGAAGAGAACGGACCGCTTTCAGCCACAATCGGCATTGAGCACCGTCTCGAACTGCCCGCGTTTGCACACGAGCCGGAATGCGGTGTACGCGGTGAGAGCAGACGCAGCAGCGAGACCAAGGAGTTGGTGATTATGTCGCGCGTCACGCTCAAGAAGCGCGCCAAGCGCGTCGACGTCAAAACGGAGGTCGACAACACGATCTGTAATCATCGCCTACGCGTGGCATTCCCCACCGGGATCAAGGCCGAGAACGCATGCTCCTCCGGTCACTTTACGGTCGACGAGCGACCGCGCGTGCCGGTCAAGGATGCCAACGGTGAATACTGGCCCGAGATGCAGACGCTGCCGACGCAGCACTTTGTCGATCTGTCTGCCGACGGGCAGGGGCTGGCGCTTCTGCATACCGGCATGACTGAGTATGAAGCGTGTGATGATGAGAACGCCACGCTGCGCATGACGCTCTTCCGCGCCATGGGCAATATGATTGTCACCTGGTGGGAGGCGGTCGGGATCTTTCCAGACCAGAGCGGCAGCCAGCTCCAGCGCAAGATGACCTTTGACTATGCTCTCTATCCGCACGCCGGCGACTGGGCTGAAGGCGAGGTCTATGCTGAAGCCGAAGCGCTCAATGTGCCGATCGCGCCATTCCAGATTACGTCAAACGCCCAAGCCGGCACGCTACCGCCTGAGACCAGCTTCTACTCTGTAGAGCCGTCCAACCTGATTGTCTCTGCTTTCAAACAATCCCAGGATCGCGACAGCTGCATCATGCGGCTGTTCAATCCGACGGGTGAGGCGATCAAGGGAACCATTCGCCTTGGGGCTGCCGTGAATGCGGCATACCTGACAGACTTGAATGAGACTCGACTCTCTGATCTAGCGCTGATGGATGGTGGGACGGTTTCCGTTGAAGCCGCGCCCGGAAAGATCATGACCGTGGAGCTGGAGAGATGATGAATCCAAGATAGGCGATGATCAACGCACTTGGGCGGAAGCTGCCAATGGGGAGGGGTTGGGCAATCCAAAGCAGACCATTGGCGACGACGATGCCCCAATCATTCTGTCAGATTCACATTCACGCCGTCTTCTCAACGAAAGTGCGAAGGCGTTGACTC
>JABGOW010000331.1 GCA_018645275.1 Verrucomicrobiota bacterium | reverse complement strand
GGCGCACATGGCCCTCTGCCAGCGTCTTTCCCGCAAAGGGGCTATCTGCGTCAACGTTGATTTGGCTCACTTCGAACTGGATGTCATCGTCCTCGGCAACGAGCTCTACGAAATCGACGACATCAGGCCTGGTCAGCAGTCGCACAATGTGGTTGGCGCCGGTAGCAAAGGGGGAGACCACACGCGTGGCTCCCGCTTGCGCGAACTTGCTCCCGTTGCGCTCGTCTTCAGTGCGTGCAATGATGTTGAGGTCGGGGTTGATGCCGCGAGCCGTCAAGGTGAGGAAGAGGTTGTCGGCATCCGATCCCAGCGTGGCGACGATAGCCGATGCTCGGTCGATGCCTGCCTGCTGCAGCACAGCCTCTTCGGCAGCGTCTCCCTTTACAACGAGTCGCCCGTCGCGCTCAATCTCTTCTGTCGTCTGTGCATCCATTTCGATGACGACAACGGTTCGGCCAGTTTTGCTCAAAGCGTTGGCGATATTCCGTCCCATGCGGCCGTAGCCGCAGACGATGATGTGCTCGGTAAGTTTGTCTATCTCTTTTTGCATGCTGCGTTTCTCCATGAATAGTCGCATCTGACGCTGAAATACGGTTTCGAACAGAATGGAAATTGCCACGGCCATGGTGCCCACACCGACGATGATCAGTAGCACGGTGAACAGCCTTGCTCCATCTGAAAGCGGATGCAGCTCCCCGAAGCCGACGGTGCTTATCGTAATCACGGTCATGTACAGGCAGTCCAACCACTCCCAGCCCTCGATCAGATGGTAGCCTGTTGTGCCGACCGATAGGATGGCCATCAGACTCAGTGCGCAGGCGCGGAGGCGGAAGCCCTGAATGCGTTGATGCTCGTTCTGGCGTCTTTTCATTGAGACTCGCTAGTACAGTTTCTCGTACTCACCGGTTCCGAGTTTCTTGAGTTTGTGGAAGCCAGACGCTTTCGCCCGGTCATCGAAGCCGCTCTGGGAACCACCGACGGCAGGAGCCGAGATGAGTTTCTTGATGGGCGTGCCGCACTCCGGGCAGCATGACAACGGTGGGTCAGAAAGCTGGCGGAGGCACTCGAAGCCATCCCGACAGTAGTCGCAAGCCTGCTCGGTGTCCGCCGCCTGGTATTCGTAGATTGGCATGAAGCCATTGAACTGCCAAGCGCCCGTTCTGTCAATGCCGATTGCCACTTTCAGAAAAACTCGTCAAAGCGCGCTTTTGAGTTGCGCTGCTTCTGCAATGGCCCTAATATTCAACCCAGTTTCAGGGCGTTTCGTTATAGTTCGAACAACGTAAGGAGTCACAGTATGCCGAAAGCAACCCCGAAGACAAAAGCTCAGATCATCGCCAAGATTGCAGAAGACGTTGACCTGACGAAGGTACAGGCCACCGCCGCATTGCAGTCTATTGTCGACATGGCCTACAAGGGCGCCAAGTCCAAAGATGGTTTCACGATCCCCGGTATCGGCAAACTGATCAAGCAGCGTCGCAAAGCACGTTGGGGCCGTAATCCCGCCACTGGCGAAAAGATCAAGATCAAAGCCAAGACGGTTTTGAAGTTCCGTATTGCGAAAGCCGCTAAAGACGCCGTTATCTAGGCAACTGAGCGCAGTTTTCAAGAAGAGCTACGGCAATTGCCGTAGCTCTTTTTTTTGGAGTCTCAGAATGAGCGACGACGCGAACCGGCCCCCACGAGTGTTGAGGCCCTATTGGCGGAAAGCGTTGACTTCTATTGCCCGAGAGCGTGCTCAAGGGCGAGGACGCTGTATGCCGTGACCAACGCGGGGTCACGTTCCCAGAAGCGTCCGTCGGCGTTTACCCAGTAACCGTGACCGGTGGTCGGGTCGATTGTCTGCGAGGATAGGATCTTCTGAGCAACGGCTTTGCGCCAGTTGGTATAGGTTCCATCTGCCCTCGGTACAACTTCGGCCCCATAGGCACTGAGCGAACGGCTCAGGACGTTGTAGAAAAAGAACAGCCCCTCGGCCCCCATTCCGGGGTTCTCTTTGAGATCCCAGTTTTTGCAGGCCCAGTCGAACGCCGAACGGACGCGGGGATCATCGCGGTCCACGTCGGCATAGATCAGTGCCAGTAGCCCCGCGTATGTCATGCTGCCATATGACCGAAAGACGAGCACGCCAGTTTCATTTGTGGTGGTGCCCGCCTTGGATTCGCCGGGCTTGTAGAAGAAGCCGCCCGCGTCTTGCTCCCCGGCGCTGCTCTTGTTCTGCAT
Organism: Verrucomicrobiota bacterium; assembly: GCA_018645275.1. GTDB lineage: Bacteria > Verrucomicrobiota > Kiritimatiellia > UBA8416 > UBA8416 > JABGOW01. The sequence continues at coordinate 9,551 of JABGOW010000331.1, read as the reverse complement.
CTTTTCGACAAACTTGGCTGCGGCCTGCCAGTCAAGATTCGCCTTTGCTTCATTTGCCGGGCGTACATCTTCCACATCTTGAGTCAGGCGCATCGCCTCTGCGGCGTAGAGAGTGTTCATCAGGTCTGCGTAGGCCCGGTCTGTGTTCTTGTCATACCCAAAGCCCCCTTTGTAGACATCGTCGCCTCTGTGTTGTCCTTTGGCTACAAACGTCCGAGCATTCTGGATGGTGCGCGTCAGGGAGCGGTCTCCTGTACTGTGAAGTGCAGTCATGCAGATGGCGGTGTTGTAGTTGCCAAGTCCCCCACCTTTGCGTCCGGCCACCTTGCAGTAGATGCCGCCATCGTCCTGGATACAACGCTTCATGAAGGCGACCGCTTTCGGGACAACGGTGCCGGCTGCGCTGTGTTCGGCCCTGGTGAATGCCCATGTCGGGAGTGCGGTGAGTGCCGGATAAGAGCCGTTGGACCAGGATCCGTCCTCTTTCTGGTTGGCCGCAAACCAGTCCAGGGCGCGATCGATAGCGGCTTGGATCTCCAGTTCGAGTGAGACCCCAAGGCCAGATGCACTGTCGCTGGCGGGAAGGATCGAGGTTTCCTGTTGCGCGTGAGTGGGGGATGTGAAAAGGGCACCTGCAACGAGAAGCAGGGAAACTATGGCTTTGGATGTCATTCAATCGTCCTCTGTTCGGATGTTCTGTCGTCTACTGTTTAAGACGTATCTCGTGTATCTGATATTAGATGGAATCGCAAGCTCTGACGGGTGGGGTTTTTGCTGCCGGATTTCGGTGCTGGTAGTTTCTGTGGTGTCAGCATACGCTCATTCCCATGAACATACTTGTCACTGCGGGACCGACACGTGAGCCGCTGGATCCGGTCCGATTTCTCAGCAATAGGTCCACTGGTAAAATGGGGTATGCCATTGCGGCATCAGCGGCGGGTAGGGGGCATGCCGTTCGCCTTGTGAGCGGGCCGGTCTCGCTCGCGTCTCCGGATGGCGTTGCGGTGAGTCGGGTTGGGACGGCTGCGCAGATGCTGGCTGCCGTTGAAGATGCATTTCTCTGGTGTGACGTACTGGTTATGAGTGCGGCTGTGGCGGATTGGAAGCCAAAGGCGGTTTCGGGGCAGAAGTTGAAGAAGGCCTCCATGTCCGCCGTGCTCGAGCTTGAGCCGACGGTGGACATTCTACGGACCGTCGCGAAGAAGAAAACGAGCCAGCTCGTCGTGGGGTTTGCCGCAGAAACAGAGAATGTTGTGGCTCAGGCGCATCAGAAACGAATCGCCAAGGGGCTGGATCTGGTTGTCGCCAACGACGTGTCGCGAACGGATGCTGGTTTCGAAGTGGATACGAATGCCGTGACTTTCGTAACCGGAGACGGCGAGGCTCTTGACCTTCCGCTTATGAGCAAGGTTGCTGTTGCCGAGCACCTGCTGGACTGGATTGAGAAGCAGAGAGGGCAGCGGCCGCGCTAGCGGATGTCTCCGCCTCCTCCAGCGATGAAGCTATGCACGACATCTCCAGCCTGGGCTGCGTAGCCACTGAGTTTGATTGCGGCATCCTGCCCGATGCCGACAAGAACCCCCGCCAAGATCGCACGCAGGTAGAAGTCATCTGAAACGCCGAAGAGATAGAAGAGAGAGTAACCGGGGACGAGTAAGCAGAGGATGCCCTGCAGCATGCTGTCGGTCATGGCTTTCAGCACAATCATCACGTGGAACGCAACGACAACCAGCCAGCCATACTCGGTTGTCATTGCGATCACGTCTGGAGGGAGAACCCCGCCGTAGCGAAGGTATCCCATTGCACTGCCGAGCACAACGAAGATTGAGCCTGCCACTGCGGCATGATTGATGCGTCGCTTGTCATCCTTGATTTCTGGGCGAAGCTCGAGTGTATCTCTCTGGTTGATGGGGTCGGGGGGGGGGATGATTGGCTTGTCAACGGTGGGCTCGTCTTCTGGAGGAGGGGTGGCGTGCTTCCGGTTTGCCAGGCGCAGCCCACTCTTTTTCGCTGGGGAGGGGGATCCCTTCTCAAGCTGCTCGTGCTTCGCCAACGCGGTTGCGAGGGCTCCAGGTTTCTCGAGCTGCTTGCCGCATTCACGGCACTGTAGTTTCCCGCTATCCGCAAATTCTGAAACGGTTGTGATTGTGGAACACTGTGAGCATGTGATCGCGATGTCAGCCACGGCTATTCTCCCAGTACCTCGTTGAGTTCATTGTTGTGCGCTGTTGAAATGCGCTGGATGTCCGCCTCCATACGTTTCCCTGCGTCAACGGCAGTTTTACCCGTCGCCCCCTCGATGAACGTATTGAGGGAGGATTTCGTAGACGGCGACTCCTGTTCATGTGGCGGCTTGCAACCCACTACTGTGGCTGCAGCGATGAGCATGAGAAACATGATTTGTATACGCATCTGACGCCCCCCCTTAAAGTCTGGCAATTTCCTGTTCGATTGTCTCTGCCCGCTGTCGAAGTCGCGCGAGTTCCTGGTCCCGATTGAAATCAGGTACTTTCGGTGTGGGGCGGTTCTGTTTCCACTCCTCGTTCTGGCGCTTCGCAGATTTGTAGGCCTCGACGATTCTCGTTTCATCGTGTTTCAGTGCTCGAAGCGCGTCTGCCAGCTCCATTCGACGCGGGCCGCTGGCGCTGTTGTATGCTTCACGCGTGGCCTTGGCCTTTTTCGCGAACTGCTTGTACTCATTCAGGGCCTTTGCATATTGGGCGGCCTGCGGATTGCGTCCCTCGGCGTCCGCTCTGATTTCATCCTCCCGTGCCGTGATTTCCGCCAGCACACGTGCATGTTGGATGTTCAACTTTCGCTCGCGTGACGTTGTCCTCGATAGGTCCCCCTGGTGGATGAGCGTGTCCCGTGCCCGGATAATGGCCTCTGGCTGGTTCTGGCGACTCAGCATCAGTTTGCAGACAAGCAACTCCCCGGCTGAGCTGCTTCGTCGCCCGCTAATTTTGAGAAATGTTCCAGCGGGTACGTGCCCAGTCCGCTTTCCGTTCGCATCGTAGATGGGGGTCTCGGGGCTCTTTGTGATCGCCCATTCTGCTGCGTCTGGCGGTGGAGGCTCGGGGACCGGGTCCGGCACTGCCGGACGCGTATTGGAACCCTCTCCAATCGAGGGCATTTCCGGCATGGATGGCATCTGTGGCATTGCCGGCACTGCTTGGTGGGTTGCGGTCTTGCTGTCCATGTCGGGGGGGACTGCGCCATCTGTGTCTGCAGGCCGTGGCCGGCGCTTTCTCGAGCGCCGCCTCTCGTCGCGAGGGCTTGGGGCGAGCTTTGGCGCATCGTGTTCTGGTTGCAAGACTGGCGTATCAGTTTCGGGATGGCCCTGAGCAGGACGAGCGGCTTCACGTTTTGATAAGGCCAGCTCGACAAGCCGATCGGGGAGCACAAGCGCTTTGTCCCACGGCGGGTTGTCTCGCATCGTGTCGGGAGAGACGAGCATGATGCGAGCGGCAGAAATGGCGCACAGGACGAGCGCCGTGCCGAGGATGGTCCGAAACAGGTAACCAGCCAGATAGCGAGCGGATGGGTTCTTCATCAGGGGGTCCTTATTCTCTAGTTTCCGCGAAAAGTCCTATGACGGCGAGCACGCCAACAACCATTCCAAAAATGAGGTAGCCCAACTGCGCTTCCTTGCCAAGGCCTTTCGTGATGGCCCAGCCCCAGCGGTAGGCAAAGAGGTATGCGATCAAGATCCCCGTCCGAGAGTAGCGGAAGAGCAGGGATAGCGCCAGAAGCACCATGAGCAGAACGAGCTCGAACGCGGGAAGCGTTAGTCGTGATGATGTAATCACCTGATTCAGTTCTTCAAACACGTCAGCTCTTCCGTCAGTTGTTGGCGACACTACAGGGTTTTGGGGCCTTGCTACGCAGTGCAGGCAGTCTGTACTGACTTGCTATGCGTTCATTGGCGTTCGCGAGCGATGCCTGGTCCAGCACAATAGGCACGTCAATGGCGCGAAGCGACAGTTTTGCGATGCTACCGTCCTCTTCAACAATCCTGAAGACGTCGCCGATGTTACGTATTGGCTGTCCGTTGACTTCCTTGATGATCTGATCCCGAAAGTGTTGATAGCCAATGTTGATGGGATCCGGAAGTACGCTTGAGAGGAGCACAATGCGGTCGCCCGGTTCGTCGGGGGCATACCGGCTCGTAAGGTAGAGGTGCGCGAGTCGTGGATCGACGCGTGTCTGCCACTGCCCTCCATGGGCTTTCAGCAAACGGCCGGTCAGCTCCCTGATTACAAGGCCACCCTCCACCAGGTAGGGCACGGGATCGCCCTCGACATTCTCGGGAATCAGGTCGCTGTTCTCGTCGCGGTGGGTGAGCTGTACCTGGATCTCTTGCCGCACCCCATCGCGTACGATTGTGACTTGCGAGGCATCTCCCGGGATACGATAGCCCTTGATAAGCTGCGGGAATAGCAAACGCCCGTAGCTGGGGTCCGTGTAGTAGCCGAGATTATCAATGGGGTAGCCATCCCAGGTGAGAACGACGTCATTGGGTTGGAGCTTCTGGTTCTCTGCGACTCCGGGCAGGCTGTTGAGAACTTGGATGCCGCCAGCGGTGGGACCAACCCCCAGGAATGCTCGCTTGGTGGGGTCGACAAGTGGTTTCCAAGAAAAACCCGCCGAGGCGAAACCTTTGTAATCCCCCTCTAGTGCGTCTTGAACGAAACGAGAGATGATGGAGGTGGAGAGCATCTTCCCTGTTCGTGAGGTCCGGCTGTAGCTGAGCATCAGTCCGGCGAGCTTGGTGTCGTGAAAAACAACGGCTCCCTCCCCATCCACGTTGAGGTCGGTCAGGACATCCCCCTGCAAGGCGCTGTACGGTGATCCGGGCAGTGCATCAACCAGGACTTTGAGAACACGTCCATCCCCCCGTTGGATGCTGCTTGTTTCGTCGATCTGCGCAATCTCGACCGTGCACTTTACGGGAACCTTGTCAGCAAAGACCGGGGGTGGCGGTAGTTGCGTGGTGTCCGATATGTGCAGAAGTGCGAGGCCGACTTGAGGGTCGGTCTTGACAAGGGACGCAGGAATGAACTCACCAGACCGGGCGAGCTGGATCGCAATCAGGGTGTGGTTTTGAACAAGGCTGGAGGTTGTTACGATATGGGATGCGTCGATTACGACGCCGAATCCTCTCCGGGTTCCGGGCGTTCGCTTTTGCCACGGCTGAAATGGGTCAAACGCTTGGTGGGTGGCGACGACGCGCACAACGGGCGCATCGTCGGCCTGCGTCGTCAGCGCAAGCCCGAAAGAGAGCAGCGTCAGGGCTGCGAGGAGGGAGTATCTCATTCTGATTCCTCCCCGAAGTAGACGGATGCGGGCACCCCGTAGCGAGCGAGAATCTGAGGGCGTGCCGCGAGTTCCTGCTCTGCGTTGAGCACCAGGCACTCGTCCATCCCTGCAAACCGAATCACGTGGTAGCCGTCCTGGGGCTTCTCCAGTGCGCGCTGCATGTCTCTGAGGTTGCGTATGCGCAAGCCGTTGATCTCGGACAGGAGGCCATCTTGAAAAGGCTCGGCATAGGTGTTGACCGCATGCGGGAGGCGACGAATGAGTACGACAAATGCGTCCCGATCTTCGTGCAGGCCGTCGATCTTGGCGTACTGCGTGACGTAGAGCAGTTGCTGCTGATTTGTCCCGTTCAAATTGCGTCCAACCGAACGGAGATACTCGCGAGATAGGGGGGAGAATACGAGCCCGCCCACGATGCAGTACTCTGGGCGTCGGTCGTAGATGTTGCGAAACGTATAGGGGTCTTTCGGATTGGTGAGGGGGACAGCAATAGACCGGATCTCCGGTCCGCGCATGATGCGAAAGCATGCGCTTTCTCCCCACTGTTTGCGCTCGAGCAGCTCATTGAATTCAACCGTATTCCCATCAAGCTCCACGGTTCCGTCTTCGGCAATGTCATACCCATCAATGGTCAAGAGAACATCTCCCGTTTGGAGCGTTCCTTTCGCACTGCCGTAGGGGTCAATGTAGTAGACCACGACCCCCGTATTGGTGCCTGCCAGATTGAGTGACTCCCTCAGAGCGGCATTGCGTGTATCCATCACTGCAGCCCCTAGCTCGGGATACCCGTGATAGGATCCATCTGCGATGTCGGTCAGAAAGTGCCGGATTACCGGCCCGGGGATGGCATAGCCGATATTGTCGCCCTGAGAGAGCCCCTGAAATGCGAGTCCGACCACCTCTCCATTCAGCAGAACCGGTCCGCCGCTGTTGCCAGGATTGATGGCGGCATCAACCTGTAGGACGAGATGCTGGTCCACTCCACTGTGTGTGTAGATGCTGTAGTCAATGCGCGAGACGACACCCTCCGTCAGCGAGATTCGGGAGCCTCCCATTGGATAGCCAATAACGGTAACGGTGTCGCTCAACTGCGGGAGCGTGGTGGCGAATGTGACCGGCGTTGTGTCCTCAAAAAAAGCAGGATCCTCCACCTCAAGAACCGCGAGGTCGCAGTCGTGGCCCGCAAACTTAACGTGCGCCGGGAAACGACGCGGATTGCCGTTCTTCTTGACTTCAATGAAGCGGGCATTCGAGACGACGTGTGCGTTCGTCAGGATGCGCTTGCCGTTGATGATAAACCCGGATCCGTTGCCGGATATGGGGCGTGAGCTCTGCCAGGGAAGGGAGAAGTTGTCCCGTTGCATGGTGGCATAGATCTTGACTACCGAATGGCGCAGCGCGGCTTCATTGCTGCTTCCGCATTGAGGCAGCGCGAGTAACGCAAAGGAGACCGTCGCGATAAACCACGTGAGGTGTCGACGTTGCACGTTCTGGGCGCGACATTTCTTTGCTGTTGTTTCAACGATCATCTCATGCATACTGAGACAAAACCCGCAGTGACGCACGCAAAAAGTGGTTGTGTGTTATGGGAGGAGCCGAGCGGCATGGGTATTCATGATCGAGACTATATGCGCACCCGGGATACGAAGCACTCCGGGGGCCGTCCACCCCAACGGATTCGTAGCGGAGCCCCACTCTGGGCTCGCGTGAAGTTCGCGCTCTGGCTTGTATTTCGGCGGCTTTTCGGGCGTCGCTGAAAAAGGGCGCTAGAAGAAGTATTTCAAGGATGCACCGAATTCGAGGTCATCCATTTCGAAGTCGCTGAATCCACCCCACTCCTCGAAGGGATAGTAGGTAAGGATCTCGAGTTTCAGACTGCCTATGGGAATCTCCAGCCCGAACATGACCTGCCAATACACATCAGTCCAGTCAGATTCGTCTGGGCCCTCAATGTAGCTTGCCAGTGCTCCGACACCTCCGATCCACGATCGGTCTGAGAGCAGGAGGTTGATCTGTGGGGTGATCACGGAGTCCACACTGTTGGTTCCGCTACCCGCACCGGGGGCGTATCCCACCATGATCTGCCAGTACCCTGAGGCGTCGTGGTATTCGTAGCCCAGGGAATAGGACATATCACCGTCCTCAAAAGGAAGCTCTGTGAAGACAGAGTGTTCGGTATGGTAGCGTGCACCCATGCTGACGGCGGACTCGGCACCGGCACGGACTGCAAAGAGGGCCAGGAGGCCACAGAGAACCAGCAAAGAAGGATGTGTTTTCATGCGGGGGAGTGTAGGTGACAGAGCGGAAAGCGGAAAGCAGAAAGTCATGTGAATGTGCTCCTCTAGCGGATAATAAACACGCCCCCCGGGATGATGGGGCTCCAGTCGCCCTGCTCATTGGGCGCTCCTGGAGAGCCCAAGTCGCCGGTAGATCCGGGCCAGGCTATTGTTGATTCTGCCCAGTTGGCCCCCGTGTTCTGATCTAGGTTGGGATCTGTGAGGTACATTGAGGCGCCAGTGGGGTCAGGGAATAGGGGCCCACCATCGTAGTTCACACGGGCCATTTCCTGAGAAGACGCATTTATCAGCACGATCTCGTCGTCGGAGTTGACGAGGCCGAAGCTTGAACCGTATGCATAGTCCACGCTGACGTTTCCGTTCGTTGCGGTGTTGGTAGTCTTGCCGAGCACAAGGAACCCCCACGCTTGGACCTCCAGTGGGTCACCGTTGTCGATGACGTGCTCCTGGCCGCCATCGTCTGCTATCGTCCAACCGTTGATATCGACTTCCATCCGGCTCTGGTTGTAGATCTCAAACCACTCACCCTGAGTGTCACTCACGGCATCCGGATTCTGCATGATCTCCGTAATCATGACGCTCGATGCATCCTTGATTGAGAAGTTCACGGTGACGGGGGATCCTGCGCCATCGGCATCGTCGCTGGTTGTGAAGGTGACATTCTCAGTTCCCTTGGTGGTGGGGGTCCACGAGAAGGTGTTGGTGACTGAGGTGACCGCCGATGTCGGGTTGGGTGAGAAGGTGGCGCCCAACGGCAGGCTGCTTGCGCCGAGGGTGACCATGTCGCCGTCGGGTTCAGATGCCACGACGGTGATGTCGCAGGCCTGTCCGACTGTGAGCACGCGGCTGAGATTTGCAGGGTTAACCGTGATCTCAGGCGGAATGTTGGATGGGGCCACGTAGGTTGCCACACACACGTTATCAAAGCGAAACCCCTTGTCTGCCAAGGTGGCCTTGATCCTGGCTTCTACGATGATGCTTGTCACAGAGGAGACATCAATGAAAGACGATGTCCATGTCACGCCATCATATGTGTCCTGATTTGCAGATGTGATCCCAAGAATCTGCTGATCGCTGCCGTCGTTGAGCCTGTAGAGTACTTTCAGATAGTTGCCGCTGCCTGTGAGGCCGTCTCCGACCTTTCCGAAATCCATCTGAACTTCAACGGCAGTCTCACTGGAAACGTCGATGGATTCGGTTTCCCAGTAGCCAATGGGGGTTCCAACGTCTTGCCCCTCGAACACGCCGTTTGTGACCATCCACCAGTTGAGCGAACCATCACTGCCCAATCCGCCAGCTCCGGAGACGCTCCATTTCGTGATGCCGTCCATGTTTGTGACAATGCCTAGGGTGCTGTCGCCGTGAAGGCCCTTGCCTTCCTGTCCGCTGAAATCCTCCAGCCAGACGGTTGCTGCCTGTGATGAGAGGGCTGTGGTGAGGATGATGCTGAACAGTGTGGTGAGTTTGCTAAGTTTCATTGTGTCCGCCAGTCTGAGTGCGCTTGCGTCTGTGATTAATGCCTACTGTCGGTCAAGTATAGCCAAAGAAATGGCGCAAATCCAGTGAGAATCCTCTCTGAGGCTTCTGCCCTGCGGAAGATTTGAACCGCGGATTACACAGATGTGCACGGATTTGCGGACGGGATGGACTGAATTGTGAGGATCAAGGAGTTGGAAAGGTAGTTTCAGGGTTCATCCCGGAAGTGTGAAGTTGAGGGCGGCCCCTTCCTGAGCTCGACGAAGCAAGTGGTTTAAGCGTAACCAAGTAAGTATGCGACGAAGTGTGGGACTAAGTGCAGGATGAAGTGTTGAGAGTGCTCTACGAGCACCACGCCTGCGGCGTGGCAAGCACTTAAGCGCACTCTTCGTCGTGTTCTTAACCGCCACACTTCGTTGGTTACGCTTAAACGACTGACTTAGTCGATGGGAGTTCTGA
>JABGOW010000015.1 GCA_018645275.1 Verrucomicrobiota bacterium | reverse complement strand
CAACGAGGAAAAGCAAGAGCTGGTGTTCTTCTTGATCAACCGAAATCAGGATGAGGCGCTTGATATCAGTCTCAGGATAGGTGGATACCCGGCGGTACAGGCGATGAAACACATCTGCATGACCCACGTGGACATAAAGGCAGTGAACACTGCCGACAATCCTGACAATGTCGCTCCGGTGGAAGAAGAGTTGGCGCCACCGCGGGGGGAGTCATTCACCATCACCTTGCCGCGGTTGTCCTGGAATTGCTATGTGCTGAAGCTCTGAGTCGGTCCGACCCCTCGACGGCAAACTTGCCCTGCACTACACTGAACATGAACAACTAGCAAACTCGGAGCAATGCCTATGAAAGCGATGGTCTATGAGAAGTATGGACCACCGGATGTGTTTCAGTTCAAAGAGGTAGAGAAACCTATCCCTAAGGACAATGAAGTACTGGTCAGAGTTCATGCAGCATCCTTGAACGCAGGTGACTGGCACATGATGCGAGGGGAACCGTTCTTGATGCGCATATTGGGAGGGGGGCTTCTAAAGCCAAAACACAAGATCCTCGGAGATGAGGTTGCCGGGCGGATTGAAGCGGTTGGCAGAAACATCAATCAGTTTCAGCCAGGCGATGAAGTATTCGGTGCAAGCGTCTTCGGCGGTTATGCCGAGTATGCGTGTGTGGATGGTAGATATCTGGCGTTGAAGCCGGCCGGTATGACATTCGAGGAAGCAGCAGCCGTGCCGATAGCGGCGATATCAGCCCTGCAGGGCCTTCGCGACAGAGGACAGATTCAGCCGGGGCAGAAGGTTCTGATTAGTGGTGCGTCTGGTGGTGTGGGCACGTTTGCAGTGCAGATTGCCAAGTGGTTTGGGGCTGAAGTCACCGCCGTGTGCAGTACGAAGAAGCTGGACATGGTGCGTTCGATTGGGGCAGACCATGTCATCGATTACACTCAGGAAGATTTTGCCCAGGATGGGAAGCGTTATGATCTGATCCTAGCTATCGCAGGAGACCGTTCGATTTCCGATTACCGACGCGCTTTGAGCCCCAAGGGGATTTGTGTCGTGATCGGAGGTTCGATGGCTCAATACTCTCGAGCTATTTTACTGGGACCATTCTTTTCAATGACAGGGAGCAAGAGAATGGGTGTGGTGATGCCAAAACCAAACCAAGAAGATCTTACTCTTTTGGCGGAGCTTTCTGAAGCCGGCAAAGTGGTACCTGTTTTGGATAGACGTTGGGCGCTAACCGAGGTCGCTGAAGCTCTCCGATATCTTGAAGAAGGACACGCCCGAGGCAAAGTAGTAGTAACTGTAAGTACTTAGGAGACAAGCATGCGAAAAACAGTGCAGATATTACTGCCGTTGCTACTGCTCCTCCCCCATTTCGGCGTGGCGGCGTCGCCGGATCTGGATTTTGACATGAGGATCTGGGGTGGAGACATCGCCCTCTCATGGCCGTTGCCCGGCGGGAGTCGCCTCTCGATGACCGAAGCACTGACATTTGTCGGGGGCGGCAGAGAAACCGCTTCCTTCTACCGAGATTACCCTGAGGGTTCCCTGCCCGGCGTTCACGCCGATTCCATCGACTTGGGCTTCACGGCTGATTACATCACCGCAAACATAACCGGCGGAGTAGGCATCCGCCACCAACTCCCTCTCAAGCGACATCGGCTCACCATGACCGGCCTGATCAAGAGCCGGCGGGAGCTCCATTCATTTCCCGGCGACAGCGAGAGTCTCGCATCGGTCAGTCTTATTCCGGACAGTGCTCGCCTTGTGGACAACAGCCTTCAGACCGGGCTGAGACTGGCCAGAGAAACAGCAACTCATCTGCAGTTCACGCCATTCGCCATCGACTATGCCCTGGAAGGCAATCTAGCCTGGTCGCACAACCTGGGGCTCTTGCACGGCGCGGACTACCTGCGT
>JABGOW010000016.1 GCA_018645275.1 Verrucomicrobiota bacterium | reverse complement strand
CGGCGCCCAGCTTGGTGGATTCCATTCCCCAACTGAATCTTGGGGCATCAAGGCCTGTGCCAACTGGATTGTGAAGATAGTTGCAGCGCAGGTTTTTTGTCAATTGAGGGGACATATCAGCCTTCCTTTGTGAGTTTCTATTTTGTATTGAGGACTTGCATGTTGAATTGAAGCAATCGAAGTGCCTGCCGGTGGATAATATTACACTGCGTAACGTTAGACTGGCGATTTCCACATCCTTTGTCAAGTTTCCTCTCTTGAGTCTAGATGAACTCGAGCTTGGGACGCGAACTTTCCGATGGAGTTCTTCTTCGTTATATTTGTGATAATGAATGTTGAAGAGACGCTTTCGCAACTCGCAGCGCTTGGCAACGAGACGGTGCGTGCGCAGAACACCAAGAGAGGCGCCGGTGACAACCAGTTCGGTGTCCGGCTCGGTGACCTCCGTGCGAGTAGCAGACTGGCTCAACTCCTATGTCGTGAAGAAACACCCCGACAAGGAGACTTTCCGCAAAGTGTGGATGACCTCCGACGACCCGATGGCTGCGCGAGCTGGATGGACCCTTACCGCCGAGCGTGTTGCGAAGAGTCCAGCAGGGCTCGGCCTACCAGCGCTTCTGGATCGCATCGAATCCGAAATGCCGAACGCAGCGCCGGTAGTGCAATGGACCATGAATACATGCCTTGCGGAAATCGGAATCCACTTTGCAGACCAGCGGGAGCGAGCAATCGCCATCGGAGAAACCTTGGGGATCTATCGAGACTATCCCGTTTCCAAGGGTTGCACCTCACCCTTCGCCCCTATCTGGATCAACGCAATGGTGAGCCGGCAAGGCTGAACTACGTTGTCCCGTGGGGTCAGAAACAGCGACCGGCTGAGTTTTGGCGCAGGACAGGTTGTCATCAGGTGCCAAGCAATGTCTTAACATGCGACTCAACAGCCAGAGCCAATCCCTCCGCATTGTACCCGCCCTCCAGGATCGACACGACACGTGAGCGGGAATGGGTCGCGGCAATAGACATCACCACCTTCGTGAGCTCAGCGAATCCTGCATCTGTGACAGCAAAATCACCCAACAGATCATCCTTTCGGCTGTCGAAGCCAGCCGAAATCAACACCAGATCAGGTCGAAACTTGTTCGCGGCCGGAACAAGATGCTCCGTGAAAGCATTGAGAATCCTCTTGTCGTCGGTGCCGCGCGGCAAAGGCACGTTGATGTTGAAGCCGTCCCCTTTACCTTTGCCAGTCTTGTCTGCGCTGCCTGTGCGAGGGAAGGCGTCTAAAGCGTGTGTGGAGAAGAACAACACCGTTGGATCATCATAGAATGCCCATTCAGTGCCATCCCCGTGGTGGTAGTCCCAATCTACAATGAGGATTCTCGCCAGCTTGTGTTTCTTCTGGGCGTAGCGCGCGGCAACGGCGACGTTGTTGTAGAAGCAGAGACCATACTCGCCGCCATCTGAAGCGTGATGTCCCGGGGGCCGAACGGCGCAGAAGGCATTCATCATTTCGCCCGTGCAGACCGCGTCGACTGCGGCCAGAGCTCCAGACACCGCCAATCGACATATTGATTCGTCATGCGCCTGCTCGGCAATGAGGGCCATATGCGACTCAGGGTGAACGGTGCGTATGTACGAGATGGGATCCACAGATGGGGAGATGGATCCGGCAGCGTTCTGCAGCCCTGAACTTGCCAGTCGTTGTTGGATGGCTCTCAATCGTTCAGGTACGTCAGGACGCCCGATCCCCTGTGTGTGACGAAGATACCGATCATCTACAACCAATCCTGTGGTGCTCATCCGGCGCGCTTTTGGGTCCTGCTCTTAGAGTCTTCCCGCTCGTTCGCGGCCTCGCAGGAGAGACTTGTCAGAAAAGAACCAGCGCACAAGCCAAGAACCGTCCATGATTTGGTGTTCAAGA
>JABGOW010000146.1 GCA_018645275.1 Verrucomicrobiota bacterium | reverse complement strand
ATTCACGCCCTTTGTAGTTTTTCAGGTGAATGCAATAGTCGGCCTTGGATTTAACCTTCTTCCCACAGATCGAGCACTCGCCCTCCTGGTAGTCGCATTCCATGGAGACGTGGCCGACGATCTTGCGGGTCATGAGCTTGTATGCCAGCCGGGCTGATTCCGAAGCCTCGGTGAACAACTCGCCCACGCACTCCACACGGGAAGTTTCTCCATCCTCGATATATTCGGCGTCTACGATCCCGCCCACGATGTCCCGGAATTCCTGGGAGTGGGATAGGTCGATCTTGCGACCGATGGCGGATCGGGCAGCTTGGCGCAGTTCCTCGGGGGAGAAGTGGTCGCCATTTCGATTGGTGCCATCAATGCGCCCGTGGCAGGGACAATGCCATCCTCTACGGGGCCCGTAGTGTCCGGGTTCGCTCCAATCAGCCGTGCCCCCTTGTTGACCAGCGCCACCGCCTCGCAGATCCGCTCGTAGCTGTAGGCAGACGTTTCCCCTACAACGACATAATCCGGATCAGAATCATTCATCGTGAATCCCGATTCATAGAGCGCATTGGAGAGAGCAGGATCCCCAATCACATAGGCGCTGCCTCCCGGGCACTGAGAGGCCAGAAAAGTGGCGGTGGCCATGGCGCTTGTGTAGAAATGCTGCTCCCCCACCTCAACGCCCAATCTGGCAAGTTTCAGGCTAAGCTCCCGTGGAGAACGCTGGCTGCTGTTGGTCAGAAAGACATAGCGTTTCTTGTTGGTCTCAAGCCACTGGACCAGCTTCTTCACCCCCGGAATAAGGCGGTCACCGTGGTAGATGACGCCATCCATGTCTGAAACAAAACCGGCCTTGTCGCGAAGCTCTTCAATCGTCATGGGAAACCTGTCGGAAATGCGTGTGCGGCACGCTCCTAACCTCTACTCCTCGTCGGACATCTCGTGGATTAGGCGTTGGGCCATCGCGATCTCTTCAAGGGCTTCAATGTCGATGTGACCCTTTGCGTAGCCTTCCTTGGCGAGGCGCAATGCCTCGGTGATCAGGATGACCGCCTGCGGCTTGTGGCCCAGCGCCTTGTAGACCATGGCAAGCCCCTCGAAACCATCGGAGTCATCAGGACGTGCCGCAATCACACGCTGGAACGTCAGTTCCGCCATTCCAAAGTCGCAGGTCTCAAGAAACTGATAGCCCTCATCGGGCCATGTCCAATCCCAATCATCTTCATCATACGGCTTGATCTCGTCGGCGAACAGCTCGCGCAGTCCTTTGAGGTACTTCTCAGCAGAGAGTGGTTCTTGGTCTGTCATATCCATAGACTACGACTCCGGCTAACAATTTCAAGATGAAAGGCTGTGGGGCAGAACGCTAAATGCTCATGGCGTGGAGCGGGAAGCGCGTCGACGTCTTGCCAGACGACTCCAGATCACGACCACGATCAGGATGGAGGTGAACACCAACGGCACCTCCTGGTGGATGCTCGAGAGCCACCGAAAGAGAAAGTCGTAGGCATAGACCCAGCTTGCCACTGCTGCGAGAGCGGCCAGACTCACAACCGACAGTGTGACCCATCGCCGCAGCCCAAGCAGATACCCAAGGATGCTGCCGACAATGATCCCGGTCATCCAAAAGGGTAGCCACACGAAACAGAAGACGCCCACCACCTTGAAGCGGCTCATGCCGCCCATGTGCCTTTCTGCCGATTCCAACATCGGTCGCATTCTTTTCTGAAAGAAGCGGCCCTCGAAGAAGTTCTCGTAGGTGTAGACAAAGAGCGGATATGCCAAAAAGGTAACCGTCATGTCGGCGTAGGTCGCCACCAGGACAATCAGCCATTTGGGCAACCCAATCTGGGTTCCCTGAACAATGGAAATGGCGCGACCGGCCAACAGGTGCGCGAACCCAACAGCCAACACATCGTTCCAGAGATCCACACCGGCATGCCACAGCCCCGCTGCGGCGGCAACCCACACCACAAGCATGCAGCATCCCACCAGAAATACAGGCCCCTCACGCGATCGCAAAAAGGCCGATCGAATCTCATTCCTGATTTCGCGTTCTGTATTCATAGAATTCGTTGAAATCAGTGTATCGCCCCAAGGGGGAGCAATCCAGATCAATAGAAGCGGAGTTGCATTCTGAAACCCCATATTCTATTGTGCCGATCAAGGTGAACGGCTCCACACGCCGTGCTGTTGCGAGGTGACTCTCTGCCTCGAGAGCCCACAGAGGATATGGCCCATGCTAGGATTCATGCTAGGTGACATTTTTGTAAGCGCCGCGATACTGTGTGTCATCCTCCATCTCGTGGCGAAACACGAATCCGACTACAGCTTCGCCAAGGTCGCCATGGTCACAGCGGCGATTTCGCTCGGGGGCTTTCTCATCCAGGTGTTTCTGTTTGAGCGGATCGGCTGGTTTACCATTGGCTTGGTCTTCGTCCTTGCGATGTTCATGATCATGACGTTCTGCTGGGTGCGCTTCTGGAAAGCGCTCCTCATTGTAACGCTCTTCTGCCTCTTTCACACGGGAATAAGAGTGGGTATAAAGGGTATCACTGGGGCGCTGTTCGCAGGCGCACAGCCACAACAGCAAACCCCACGGTCTTCCCGCGTCAGCGACCTTGCTGCATCTGAAGCCGAGTGGAAAGAGGCACGAGAAGGCCTCGTATTGAGCGGAACCATGAGCAGCGATCTTGGAGGCTATACGGCCATGGTCAACGGAGAAGTCGTTGACGTAGGCGACACGGTCTCCATTCAGGACAGAAAGCGGACGTTCTTATGGCGGGTGCATAGCATCTCGAAGCACGACATTGAATATGAGCGAATCGGTACCCAGAGCAAGTAGAAGGACCCAACCATCTCGTGAAAGTCACCCAAGTCTCCATTCAGCCCACCGACGCCGCACAGGCATCGAACCGCCCTGCTCTGACCCCGGAGTTGCTTGCCGCCAGCGCCGCGCGCTACTCTCGCAACAATGAGGGCCTCGAGTCCATTCTCGCTCGGATTGACCCCGAGAATATGGACCGTTCTGTCGATTCCATCTTTCGCATGCTCGACTACGGGCATCAGTCCATTGCCGACATGGTGCCGGTTGCCATGTTCATGGACAACATCTCTATCTGGCTCGCCTACTACGTCTGGTCGTTGTGCCCAACAGCGGGGGGCCAGGAGTCTTCCACCCGCTATATTGAACTGGGCCCCAGCGCATTGGTGGACCCCGAAACCCTCGGCATCCCAGAGGAGTGGGTCCCCGAGTGGCAACGGGCCATGGCACGGGCATTCGAAGCCTACGGAAAAGCACTAGAGCTCTGGGAGGCTATTGGTGAAGCGCACCCCTCCCTGACCGCCATCCCCCCTTCCCTTCTCGAAGATTCATCTGAGAAGGCCCAGAAGACCATCGCCAGAATGAAGCGTAACTACCGCTTCGACCGATCGCGCTACTACCTGCCTGTGGCGGCGGCAACGAATGTGATGTTGGTCATGTCGTCCCGCGGATGGGCTCAGCTCTGCCAACATCTGAGTTCTCACCCGGCGGCAGAGGCGCAGGCACTGGCGAGGTGCGTACGGGAAGAGCTCGCGCTTTCGGCGCCGCGCTTGATGAAGCACTCGGGACATCAGACAGCCATTGAGCAGGGCATCCGCACGGAGCTCAAGACCCTTGCCGTTGCAGCCGCCCGCGGAATGCCTAAAACACTGGTTGAGGACGCCGGCAGCACGGAGTGTCCACCGAGGGCCGAGGTCCTGGTGTCGGCCCCCAGCCGGGGCTGCGGGCTTCGATTTGCAGGAGACCTGCAGTATCACGATAATCGGTATGCCTGGATGGGCAGCACACTTCGCCGAACAGCGGTTCGGTTCGGGTGGGACGCAATGGCAATGGGGGAGATCCGCGATCTGAATCGGCACCGTACCGGAAACAAGTACTGCCCGTTGCGACCCGTGGGATTCTATTCAGCCCTGGAACAGCTTCCGAAGGATGGCGATGCCACAGCCGACGTATCCCTGAAACTGCGCGACCTGAACGACACCGGCCGCGCCCTCTCAGCCAAAGCGCATACGCAACTGGCTGATCGGGATCCCTCGTATATCTACTGGACGCTTCTGGGAACGCAATTTCCATTTGAGCAGCTCACGACCGCAGACAAGTTCATCTACGAAGCAGAGCTCCGCACGGGAGTCGGTGCCCATTTCCGCTATGCGAAGCATCTGAAGGATGCCCTCCACGAATGGTACACGCAATACCCGGAAACACGGGGCCTGATTCTCGAAGGGGATGCCGAGCCCGAATGAAGAAAAGGGACGGGCTGAAGAGCCTTCTGTGTGCCTTGGAATGGAGAACACGCCCAAAGCGCGCTACTAAACGTTCAGGGCAGCCATATTGAAGTCACCGAGATCGGCAAGAACAACGTCGGCTTCGGAAACATCCTGCTTGGGAAACCCTTGGCGGGCGAGCGCAACACAGAACATTCCCGCCGAGTTGGCCCCCTGCACGCCGGCAGAGGAATCCTCGAAGACCACGCACTGCCCGGCCTCAACCCCCAGTCGCTTGCTCGCCATGAGAAAGCAAGTTGGATCGGGCTTGCCTGGACCATATTCTTCTGCGCCGATTGAAAATGCAACTCTGTCGCGAATACCCATGAGATCAATCGCCGCCTCAACGTCAGCGCACGGAGATCCGGACACGATGCAGACAGGCATATCGTCCGCCAGCTGCTTCAGCAGATTAACCGATTCTGCAATGATGACGTCGCGCCCCTCGCGCAATGCCAACATGTAAACCCGGACAGCCTCCTCCATCTCCTCAATTGTGACATCGAGTTCAGGATGGCGGGCCACAATATCATTGTAGATGTCGGACCAGGAACGCCCATAGACAATCGCCTGCCCCTCCTCGCCTCCAATCGCGCGGCCACGGTCGTTGAGATACTGCGTGACGGCCTCAACCCAGAGCCCTTCCGAGTCCATCAGCGTCCCATCCAAATCGAATATGGCTGCCTTGATCATCCGCGTCGCTCCTGCTTTCCCGTTATGCGGGTGCGGGCGTTAGCTTGTCTTTGCGTTGCTGTAGAAAAAGCTGCAGGATCGAGAGCATCTGGCTCACAGTCCAGTAGAGCACCAGCGCTGAGGACATGTTGTAAAAGACAAAGAGCATCATGATCGGCATGAAGGCCATCATCTTCTGCTGCTGAGGATCTCCCGCACTTGGCGTCATGCGCTGTTGCAGCACCATGGTCGCCGTCATGGCAAGCGGCAGAATATTCAGGCCACCGGCCGGGAATGGCAGAACGCCTGCCAGGAGTCCTTCCGGCTCGCTGAGATCTGCAATCCAGAGAAATGAAGCATACCGAAGCTCAACCGCACTGCGGAGTACCGTAAAGAGGGCGATAAAGATCGGCATCTGGATGAGCATCGGCAGACAGCCGGCAACAGGGTTCACGTTGTTCTCGCGGTAGAGCAACATCTGCTTTTCCTGGAGCTTCTTGGGATTGTCCTTCAACTTCTCGCGCAGCTTTGCCAGTTGCGGTTGCAGCTTCTGCATCCGCTTCATGCTCTCCGTGCCCTTGTGTGTCACCGGCCAGAAGACCACCTTCACGATGATCGTAAGGAGAATGATCGCCACGCCATAGTTAAAGGTGACCGCTTTCAGGCTATTGAGAAGCCAGAGCAATCCGATGCACGCCCCACGCCACCACCCAAAGAAGGGCCAAGAGCGCAACATGATGCGATCCTCTCCATTGCCTTGTGCGCGCAGCTCGGAGAATTTCTTGGGCCCAACGAAGTAGTGCATGGTGCGCTCGACCGCCTGGCCGGGCTCAAGGATCTGGTCGGGAAGCGTAATGGCGGCCGAGACTTCATTCAACGTGAAGCTAGCCTCGCTGTCCTCGCGAGCAGCAAAGATCCTGCACATCGTACCGCCGTCCGATGGTACCAGAACCTGTGCAAAGAACTTGTTCTTCACCGCAACCCAATCGACCGCGTCCGAGACATCCTTCACCCGCGACACAGGAACGCCCCGAAGATCTGGTGTGGAACAGCCCCCCTTCGCCCCAAATAGTCCCGCAAGTTTCTTACCCCAGAACGTAACCTTGGACTTGCCTTCAACCGTACTGAATGTGTCTGCACCGAGATAAGAAATGCCGCGCGTCTTCGCCTTGGTTTGAACGTTCGGCATCGGCCCCATGTTCACCATCGCCTTGGAGACCGAAATGGGAGACTCCGTCTTGTTGACGATTGTATCGGTAACAACCAGGCCGTAGTTGTTGGTCAGGACGGCCACGCGGGCGAGCGAAAGTCCAGCTGCATCCGTGCGCTCAACCATCACACCATTCAAGCCGGACAGATGCCTGATTTCAAAATCGTTCGCAACGGAAAGCCCGGGAAGGTCGGCATACGTCAAAGCGGGGCGCTTGGCGAAGTCAAGAACCACCGGCGCGCTGTCCTCTTCCATCGTCTCAGGATACTGGCTGAGCTCAGCGGAGGTGATGCCGCCCCCCCACGAAGAAAAAGAGAGGCGTACCATCTCATTTTCCAGAACGGCAATCTGCTCTGGTTTCTCGTGGACGGCCTCCTCTGCAGGCGCTTCGACCGCAGCGACCGCAGCCTCCGTGGGTGCGGCGTCAACAACCGCGGCATCCGTTGGGGCAGCGGCGGCTGGGGCAGCCTCGGCGGGGACCACATCCTCAGCGACGGGCGCTTCGGAAATCTCGGGCGGGGGCGGCGCAAACTTGCGGCCATAGAAAGACCATCCGAGCAAAAGACAGAAGAGGATGGCGACGATAATGCGATCAGACTTATTCATGGTTTCAACTCCGTAACCGTTTTTTTGTGTCCAGGTACAAGATCAACACCTCCGGGGTGGAGGGGGTGACACTTTAGAATGCGTTTGGTACTCAACGCGAGGCCTTTCAGGCATCCATGTTGAGAAATTGCTTCGATACTGTAGGTAGAGCAACTCGGATAGAAGCGGCAATTTTGCCCCAGAATGGGTGACAGACAGATCTGATAGGCGCGGATGAGAAGGATGAGCACGCGTCTGAGCAGTTGGGAGAGCATCTATCGCCTCGCTTCCGATTGGTCCGGGCCTGGCGCTGAGCCAGCGGCATCCATGAGGCCAGCCTTGCGGAGCAACCACATGAACTCCCGCTCGACAGCTCGTCGTTCCGCGCGGAGAATGCGGTGCCGTGCGATAATGACAAGGTCGCCGCTGCCGCTAATGCAGGCTCGGTTCAGTCGAAACGCCTCGCGGAGAAGCCGCTTGGCTCGATTCCGGTCGACGGCCCTGCGAAAGGTCCGCTTGCTTGCAACGACACCGAGCCGCAGTCCCGGGGGGGTGCCCTTCCCGACCCACATGACCATCAGTTTCCCGACAACGTGGGTCCCGTGGTCAAAAACCGTCTTGAAATCACGGGAGAGGAGAAGCCGCGCGGAGCGCGGAAATCGTGCACAGGGCCGCCCCTCCAATGGTGGCGTACCTAGTGCATTCATGGGCAGTCCGTCTTGATCAGGCCACAATGAGGTTGGCACGACCCTTGCGACGTCGACGCTGAAGGAGCTTTCGTCCCGCGGCCGAAGCCATACGAGCACGGAAACCAATCTTCCGCTGACGTTTCTTATTCGATGGTTGATACAATCGCTTCATGGCACTTTTCCTTAAATCGCCTGTCTTGCCCTCAAAAGAGCACGGAAACCTACCATTTTCCGCGGCAATGTCAAGCGGCTACACACGTTTTTTCTCTGTTCAGCGGGCAAGGGGGCTCAAGACCGCTTCGCTGATCGAGCGGCCATCCACAAGAATGGGGGCATCGCGCGATCGCCACGCCCGTCGCTTCGCGCAGGCGATGAGACGATGCCCGCGGGCCATGAACACCAGTAGGTCCAGTTGGTAGGCAATCCAATAGAAAGCGTAGGCAATGGAGTACTGCCGAAACTGCTCGTCGGCCCCCCGGTCCTGACGCCGACGCGCCTGTCCCTGAACCCAGGCATCCACAAACTCAACGAAGAAGCGCGAGTATGAACGCATACTCATAACATCAAATCCATTCTTGAGGATGCCAAACAGGTGGCTTTCTGTATAGCCGCCGGGCTCGAGGCCGAGAAGCGATCGTAACGGACTGATGAGCGTCATCTTCTTCTGGCGGGGTACACAGACAATGAGACGCCCATCCGGCTTTAGGGATTTGTGGCACATCTCAACAAAGTCTGCATCTGAGACCTGGGCAGACAGCCCACCCAAGATCACAACGACGTCGAAGTTCTTCCTGCCAAACGGCAGCGCTTTTCCGTCGAACATCTGGACGTCATCCCCAACAGACTCGCTAATGACAGCGGCCATGGACTCGTCAAAAACGAGCTCCTGCCAATTGCCGCCGCCGCGACGAAGCTGATAGCTCATCATCGCGTTCTCGCTTCCAATAACGAGGCCGCTGTGTCCCTGCGACTCCCCCATCACCTTTAGCACCTCTTGCAGGGTCACCTGCAATGGAACCGATTTACGGAAGATGTGCGCATTGAGCTCGGCACGGGTCGCGGGTTTTCCAGACTCAGTCATTGAGGCTCCGGGTTGTTGGCATTTCAATTGGTGACCGGAATTATACGCCGAGCCGCCAACCAGTCAAGGACGCACGGAATTGACACGGTCTGCATATTGTGACAATAGTAACACCCGTTTTCCAGTTAGATCAGGGACAATACGTATGGCATTCTTGAGAATCACCTCCGGCGAGCTAAAGGGAACGAAGTTTCAAATCGATCGCGATGAAGTCGTTATCGGTCGGGTGCCGGAGAATGTGGTGCATCTTGACGATCCCTCAGTGTCAGGAAAGCACTGTGTCATTCGCCGCGATGGACGCCGCTTCACGCTCACCGACTTCAAATCCACCAACGGCACTCGCCTCAACGACGTGCGCATTCAGTCTTATCGACTCAGCGCGAAAGACCGGATCGCTGTCGGCTCCGTTGAGATGATCTTCGACGGCGACGATATTGAAGACGCACACCCAACGCAGATCCCGCCCACGATTGTACGACCAGCAGCGCGTGCGGCGCAAGCTGAGGCATCCGAATCAGCGACGACGCCCTCATTCGGGAAGCGCCGGAGCAACAAGGGACTCTGGCTTTCCCTGAGTAGCGTCATCGGCATTCTTGCCATCGGCGCCTTGGTTTGGTTCCTTAAAAGCGTCTTCGCGAGCTAGAAGCCAAGAGCATCTGCTGGGGCTTCGCACGCTTGGACATTGAGATCGGTCCCTGAAAACCAGCGAATGTCTACAAACACTCTTGCCTTTAACCTACTCCTGTCACTATGCTCCTCGCATTGAGTATTTGCTTACCGGCAGGGCTTTAGTACCCAGCCAAACAGAAGGTTGTGCTATGAGAGTATTGTGGATTTGTCTCTTCCTGTTGAGCATCAGCGTGTCATACGCCACGGCGCAGGCATCAGCGTGGGACGAAAGCGCCCCAGTCTGTCAAATTCTTGACCGCTCCCCAGATCCTGATTACACGCTGAGCCTGACCTACGTCGAAGAGGGTCGATTCCGCAGGTATGGCACGAGCCGCATCCTCCTGTTGGATGGTGAGATGGACCTCGGGTACTACCATGACATCTACTGCGGCGATATCGACGTTGCATTCGATTTTTCAGCTCTACTCTTTTCCAGTTCTGCCGAGATTCAGCTCCCTGACCAGCTCGTCATTCTAGCGGTCGATGCGGGGTGGACATGGCGATACATCAATGACATGGCACTTCAGGTGCGCATGCAGCCTGGAATCTACTCGGACATCGAGGAATTCGCCTTTCGCACTCTTTCACTGCCCGTATCGGTCGCCGGCGTGATGCCGCTCAATCCCGAACTCTCCGCAACTGCAGGTTTCCAGATTCGCCCATGGTTTGACCGGCTCCTCATGCCGATTCTCGGCGTCGTCTGGCAACCCGAAAACTGGATTCGCGTTGAGGCAACGCTACCCGAGGCCCGCGTTCTTTACTACTATGATGCAGAGTGGAGCGGGTTCCTGAAATGGGCGTGGGAGAGCACAACCTACGCCATCAAGGAAAAGGGGGACTTCGACCGCAAGCACCTTACGCTCGAGTCGCGCACCACATCAGCCGGCGTCACCTACACACGCCCTGATGGACTTGGCATAACAGGGGAGTTTGGAATGATCATGGACCGAAAAGCCATTTTCGGCCGGAGGGACTCCTCAGGCATTCCGGCCAACATACCGATTGAGGATGAGATCTTCCTGCGCGTAGGCGTCGGAGGACCGTTCTAGAGTGGCTGTTAGAAAACGCCTGGCAGCACCTTCCTCTGCCGCCCGCTGAGTTGTGTGGGCACATCAGCGAGATGCTTCGGCAAGCTCAGCATGACTGTTCTTCTGTGAATTCAACGACTTCAAGACCGTCATTCCGAGCGAAGTCGAGGAGTCTCGAGTTTTTGAACGGCCACTAGCAGAATGCACCTCGGAGGTGTCACACACTGACGTGACGCCAACCCCCGCCCCTTTCAGCTCGGGACCCAGAGCCCAGAACGTCCTAACTCACAGCCGGGGCTTTCCGCACAGTTCGTGCAGTTTGGCTCTCAGTTGATCGAGGCCATGCCCGCTCTCTGCAGAGATCTGAATAGGGTCGACTCCGGTCTCTTCACGAAATCGTTCCAGGTTCTCTAGGGCCTCAGGCAGGTCCATTTTGTTCGCGAGTACGAGAGAGGGGCGATCGGCCAGGCTTGCATCATGGAGACGCAGCTCATCGCGCAAACAGGTGTAGTCATCCTCAGGTTTTCGCGCATCCACCCCGGCCATGTCGATAACGTAGAGCAGAAAGCGAGAGCGCTCCACATGCCGCAAGAATGCATGTCCGAGGCCTACCCCTTCGTGTGCCCCCTCAATGAGCCCTGGAATATCGGCAATCCGAAGGTGCGTGTAGTCTTCAAAAATGATGGTTCCCAGAATGGGGTTCAGTGTCGTAAAGGGGTAGGACGCGACCTTGGGATGTGCATCGCTGACGCGCGAAAGAAGCGATGATTTTCCTGCATTCGGAAGCCCTACCAGGCCAATATCAGCCATAATCTTGAGCTCCAGACGAAGCGTAACCTCCTCCGGTTCGCCGCCCGAAGTACATTTGGTTGGGCTCTGATTGGTGGAGCTCTTGAAATGGATGTTGCCGACGCCACCTTTGCCGCCTGCGGCAACAACGATCTCCTGACCGTGCTCCACGATATCCGCGAGCAAGACCTCCGCGTCACGGTCCCAGACCTCAGTACCGAGTGGGATCGCGATGATGTTGTCAGCGCCGCTGGCCCCGTGCATCTGTCGGCCCCGACCATCTCCGCCATGTTTGGCTTTCTGGTGCGGCGAGAAGAAGAGCCTTACGAGCGAATCCTCTTCCTTGTCCCCACGCAGAATGACGCTTCCGCCTCTGCCACCATCCCCGCCATCCGGACCGCCATTGGGGACAAACTTCTCGCGACGGAAGCTGGCCGACCCGTTGCCGCCCCTGCCAGAGGTCGCATACACGGTGACCTTGTCGATAAATTTTCGCGATTTCATTGCTGGTTCCAACAAAAAGAGCAGAAGATCGTGGGATCTTCTGCTCGCTGTGTGCTCTTTGCAGAACGATGGGCTCTAGGCCACTGCGACCTCGGGTTCCAGAACGCTAACAACTTTGCCGTTCTTCTGGAACTTGACCAGGCCATCTTTGAGGGCAAAGAGGGTGTCGTCCTTGCCGCGTCCCACATTGATGCCGGGCTGAACCTTGGTTCCGCGCTGACGAATCAGAATGGAGCCGCCTGTTACCGCCTGTCCGTCATAGCGTTTAACGCCAAGACGCTTGGAATGACTGTCGCGACCG
>JABGOW010000327.1 GCA_018645275.1 Verrucomicrobiota bacterium | reverse complement strand
TACTTAGCGCGGCATAGCCGCAACCAAAAAGAGATAAGAGAACCACGGATTACACTGATTGCACGGATGGGTATGTAACTTCCCAATATCCAACAGCCAACACTCAAATCCAATGTCCAAGTGCTTGAATCCCGGACTCGCTTCGGGAGAAGGAGAGCGAGGAAGTCGAAGCAAGTGGTTTAAGCGTTCTGAGCATGTCAGAAGCTTCCGTAAACCGACATTCTTTGTGGGGTCAATTCTCCAATCTATCCATTCTCCACAGTCCACTCTCCACGGTCTACGCCTTCGGGGTCGGGCGTCAGTCTGCTAGTGCTGAACGATCAGGTAGACGATCATTCCGAATGGTAGGATCAGGCCCAGGTTGGATATGTTGGAGGCCACCAGGGCGTCCAGTGCCTCCTGGGTGTCTGCGATGTAGTCTGGTCCGTCTTTGCGCCTGTTCACTTGGTAGATGCTGATGAAGGACGCAAACTCGCAGACGGAGGTAATCAGCCCGACCAACCAACCGACTGCGAATGCCGGAACGCTCAAGGTCTTGATCAGAACGTTTGCGCTGTTCCCCAGGAATATCCCGGACGCCAGCACAATGACGATTCCCGCAAGAATGGATAGACTCCCTCGCCGCAGACTGCCCTTGGCGTGAGCGGCCGCAGATGTGGTAGGGGAAGGGCGGTTCAGAACCCGGTCGAGGTACTTGTAGAATGCGAACAGCGCGAAGAGTCCAGCCGCTGTCCAGTAGCTGATCTTCAGGGTGATTAGGCAGAGCGCCAGCGGTACGGCAACGGACATGAGACCAAACACGATCTCGTCGATAAAGTGCTTTCGGACCAGATCCAGCTGCTGCCTGAACATGAGAACGGTCGCGAGAAACAGCCCCCAGTTTACGATGTTGGATGCTGCAATATTCCACATGCCGGCATCAAACACGCCCGCGACCGCCCCCGCCACGACCATGGTGAGTTCCGGAATGCTGGTTGCGTATCCGATGATCTGCCCGCGGGTCTTGATGGAGAACTTCAGTGCGGCACAGACCTGTCCGATTCCAGGAACCAGTAGATAGCGCACAGCGGCAACGATTGCCGCCGCACTGAGACTCAAGACAAGAAGATCCATGATCATGATTGGCCCGTTGATAAAGAATGTAGCCATGCATGGCGAGAACAAACCGATTCACTCCGCCGCGCGTCGGGTTGCGACCAGGCATGCGCTGGGAGTCGCGAATTTCGAGTGGGAGACGTGCTGGTTTCCGGCTTCGCAGGACAAGCCATTACCACACGCCATCGGGTTGGGACTATCGTCGTCGCCGGTTTGTGTGGCGAGTCGGTTTGCGGCGGCGGTCTGGTCTGGCCGCTCTCTTTCCTTGCGGTCTGGCTCTGCTTTGCGGCGGCTTGAAGCTTCCTTCTGCTGCAATGGCGTCTATGGCGAGGCGGGCGGTGGCGAAGGCGGCGGTCAGGTTGTAGCCGCCAGTGGGGCCATCGACATCCATGACTTCGCCGGCGAAATAGAGGTTGCGGGTGCGTTTCGAACCCATCGTATCGGGATTGATGTCCTGTAGGTCGACGCCGCCTACTGTGACCATGGCTTCCTTCAGCGGTCGCATCTTGAGCGGGCTGATGCTCAGGGCGGGCTCTCTGTGAGCGTAGGTGATCTCGGCACTGGGCTTTCGGGCATTCAGCCGCGAGAGAAGCCGAGTGGCATTTGAGATTGCCCCGCCACCCAGGCCCCATCGCTCGCATTCGAGCAACCCGGAGGTCTCTCCAATGCACCGTTTGTCATCAAAGACGCGGACTCGGGCACCTTTGAACTCTTGTCCCATGTGCGTCTTCATCCATGGGTCTGCCCATTCAATCCCAACAAGGCCAGGGCGATAGGGTTGCAGTTTGTGGCCTAGTTCGCGGGCCATCTTCTGGCCATCGCCGACGCTCCCGGTCTTGGGATAGCTTACGCCGCCGGTTGCAATGAGCACGCGGTCAGCGTGTATCCGGAATGCCCGGGTTTGAATGGCGAAGCCATTCGGCTGCTCTGCGATCTTCTCGACGGGAGCATTGTAGCAGATGGGGGCCTCGTAACGACGCAGTACGTCGGTGAAGCAACGTACGACATCGGGCGCCCGTTCGGACTTGGGGAAGACCTTTCCGTCGCGGGTCTGCATGAGCGGCAGGCCGTTGCGTTCAAACCAGTTCTGGAGTTGTGACGGGGAGAAGGCGGTGATAGCCGGCCGCAGGAAGGCGTCCAGAGTGGGGGCGAAGTCGGATAGCATCTGATCCGCGGTGAGCGTGGAGGTCAGGTTGCAGCGGCCGTTGCCACACATGAGCAGCTTGCTGCCGGCACGGTGTTTACGTTCGAGCAGGAGTGCTGGCACTCCACGTTCTCCGGCGTGGCTGGCTGCCATGAGTCCAGCGGCGCCTGCGCCGATAATTACGAGTGGCGTTGATTGCTGTTCTTTCATCGCTACGCAGCATCGGCCGTATCGGTTTCGATATCAAGTTTGTTTGCGAGGGGGACATAGCCTCGTTCTTGCGGGTAACCTACATTGGAGATCCCTCCTTCTTCGCTGAGGCAGCTTCGCAGGACAAGTCGGCAAGCTCAGGATGACAGACCTGTGAGGCTCTGAGATGAGATCCTTCGGCAAGCTCAGGATGACAGTCTTTGAGTTGTCGCAATTCCCAAGGAGCTGTCATGCTGAGCTTGCTGAAGCATCTCGGCAGCGAGTTTGCCGTTGCCCAACGCGTGAAGGTGGAAGACGCTTTCTGGCCTTGGGCAACACGCCGCTGAACCTTGTATTCTCAACAGGCTTGGAATCGGGTAGTCTCGCTGCATGTCCTCGCTTCCCATATATCGTGTTCGGGATGAAATCGTTGCGGCGCTACGTGCGGGGCCTGCCGTGATTGTTGAGGCCCCCACGGGCTCTGGAAAGTCGACACAAGTGCCGCAGATGCTGCTCGACTCCGGATTGGCGGGGGCGGGGCGCATTGTGGTGTTGCAGCCTCGGCGGCTGGCGGCTCGCATGCTGGCGCGACGTGTTGCTGAAGAGCGCGGCGTATTGCTTGGTCGTGAGGTTGGCTACCAGGTCCGCTTCGACAATAGCTCGCGGCGCGACACGCGGATCAAGTTTGAGACCGACGGTATCATCCTGCGCGAGCTACAGGGCGACCCGCACCTGAAAGACGTCTCGGTGATTGTGTTTGATGAATTTCATGAGCGCCACCTCTATTCGGATATCATGCTCGGGCTGGCAAAACAGTTGCAGGCCGGCGCACGCCCGGATCTGAAGCTCGTCGTGATGTCGGCAACTCTCGAAGCGGATGCTCTCGTGGACTACTTCGGCTCATGCCCGGTCGTGCGGACGGAGGGGCGCACTTTTCCGATCGAGATGCGCTACCTTAAACCCAACGCTTCGGTTGAGAAGCTCTCGCCATGGGAGCTTGTGGGGCGGGAGCTGCCGAGGTTGCTATCCGACCAACCGAAGGGAGATGTTCTCGTTTTTATGCCAGGGGCCTACGAGATCCGTCGGACGATTGAGACCGTGAAGCGTCTATCGTTGGCCCGCGACTGCTTGGTCGTTCCGCTTTATGGCGATCTTTCCGCCGCAGAGCAGGATAGGGCGGTTGGTGCTGCTGACCGTCGCAAGATTATCGTATCGACGAATGTTGCCGAGACGTCGCTGACCATTGAAGGGATCGCGGTTGTGATCGACTCGGGGCTGGTACGCAGGTCGAGTTTTGATCCCCGTCGCGGGATCAACACCTTGCTCATTGAGAAAAGCAGCCAGGCCTCAGCTGCACAGCGAGCCGGCCGCGCCGGGCGAACGGCGCCGGGCATCTGTCTGCGGCTCTGGACGGAGCGTAGTCACGCCAAACGCATTGCCCGTGACCTGCCCGAGCTGTTGCGCGTGGATCTTGCTGAGACCTTGTTGCAGCTCAAACAGGCTGGCATTGAGTCTCTGGCAACGTTCCCCTGGGTAACGCCCCCTCCGGCCCCTGCCGTCGAGCGCGCTGTTGCGCTCTTACAGAGCCTGGGTGCTATGGATGCCGAGGAGTGCGTGACGCCTATGGGATCGCGTATGGTGGCTTTTCCGCTGCACCCCCGTATTGCGCGAATGTTGATCGCGGCTGAGCACTATGGTTGTGTTCCCACGATGTGCCTTGTTGCGGCCCTGCTCCAAGAGCGCAGCATCCTGCAGCATCGTGTGGGTGCGGTGATCCGCGACCGTCGGCTTGATTTGCTGCAAGGCCGCGAGGACTCCGATGTGCTACTGATGCTAAAGGCCTGGGAGGAGGCGCAACGCAACCGTTTCAAACGTGAGGCGTGTGAGGCATTTGGTGTTCACGCGGGTGCCGCGCGATCGGCTGGCGTCCTGCAGCGCCAGCTTGAGAGGACATCAGAAGCACAGGGGCTGGACTGTTTCGAAGTGCAGCCCCAGCCGGAGAGTATCTACCGCAGCCTTCTCGCCGGGTTCTCAGATCATGTGGCAATCCGCACGGGTGGCGACCGATGTTCGCTGGTTGGAGGGCGTCGCGGCACGGTGTCGCCGGATAGCGTTTTGAATCGCCAGCAGACGCTCTTTGTTGCGGCTGAGATCCAGGAGATTGGCTCCCGCCAGGGGCAGGTGGATGTGAGACTGTCTGCGTTGACGGCGATTCGTGAGGAGTGGCTCTGCGATTTGTTTCCCGGCAGTTTCCGTGAGCAGCGCCGCGTGTACTACGACACCGTAGGCAAGCGGATGCTGGCAGAACGGCAGCGCTGTTTCCGGGACTTGGTGATTGGCGCCGATCGTGCCGGCGATGTGACGCACGACGAGGCGGCCGCGGCCTTGGCGGCAGAGGTGGTTGCAGGACGACTTGTGATGAAGCGATGGGATCGCAAAGTTGAACAGTGGATTGCCCGTGTGAACCTTGTGGCCGAGCATTGTCCCGAGCTTGGTGTGCCACCGATTGGTGCCACTGATCGCCCTGCGCTAATCGAGCAGATCTGCCACGGTGCGCACAGCGCGAAGGCCGTTAAGCCACGGGAGGTGTGGCCGGTCCTGCAACAGTGGCTCAGCCAGGAGCAGACTGCCGCGGTGAAGGCGTATGCCCCCGAACAGGTGACGCTTGAGAATGGACGGAAGCCGCGTTTGCACTATGACGATCCCAGCGGTCCCTACATTGCGATGCGGGTTCAGGAGCTCTACGATACGCAGAAGACGCCAACGATCTGCAATGGGAGCGTGCGCGTGAAGGTGCGCATACTGGCACCCAATCAGCGCCCGGTCCAGATCACGGATGACCTGGCAAGCTTCTGGCAAAACGGATACGACCGCGTCAAGAAGGACTTGCGCGGTCGTTACCCAAAACATGAATGGCGGTAGGCTCGGCTACTCTTTGTCGCCGTCGCCGTATGTGATTGTGGCCTGGTCGCGCAGTGAAGCCAGGTAGGATTCGACAGCGGTCTGCTTCTCTTTGCCTGTGAGCTGCTGGGCGATCTCTTCCTTCACCTCTTCGAGTGTGCGCTGCCCGGCTTCCGCGCGCTCCAATACCTGAACGATGTGATAGCCGAATTGCGTTTCGATCACGGGCCCAACCGCATTGATTTCCTGTCCGAAGGCGGCGGTCTCGAAGGCGGGCACCATCTGTCCGCGACCGAAGGAGCCAAGGTCACCACCGCGCTGGCCACTGGGGCAGTCGGAGTGTTCGCCGGCCAGCTTCTCGAAGTCAGCGGTGCCGTCTGCGAGTTGCTTCTGATAGCCCTCGATCTCGGTTTTCTTGGCGGCTTTGGTGGCGTCGTCGGCATCAGCTTCGAACTTGAGGAGAATATGGCGCGCATGGGCCGTCTCGGGCGAGCTGAACTGAGCCTTGTTCTGCTCGTAGAATTCGGCCACAGCTTCGTCTGCTGCATCCGGGATCTCAGCAGTGTGGTTCTCGAGGAGCGCGCGAATTCGGAGGTCTGCGCTGATATCCTTGCGCAACTTCGCCATATCCATGCCGCGCTCTTCCATGATTTGCTCAAGCGTTGCCTGCGGTGGTAGCGTTCCGCGGATCTCCTCGATCATGGCGTCAATGTCGGCGTCCGTGACCTCAATGCTCTGCTTGTCAGCTTCGGCACTCAAGATGATCTGATTCATGAAGCGATCCACGAGGCGGGATTCCATCTGCTGGCGAAGCATCTCGCCCTGCTCCGGCGGCATGGATGCAAACTGGGGGGATGCCGTGAACATCTTCAGCTCTTCCATCATGTCGGCTCGCATGAGCTGTTTTCCGTTAACCGTGACAACGACTTTGGAGGGCGCTTCGGCTGCAGCCATCGGAACGGGCTCTGAAACGACCGCATTTCCCTGCTCGGCGGCCTGTGAATGATCTGCTTCTCCAGAGCAACCGCAGGTTTCTGCTTCTTCTTTGTTACAGCCAACGAATGCGAGGGCCATCGTGGCAACGGTGGCGACGAGTACGGTTTCGGTACGAATTGTGGACATAGTCTGGGCTCCTTTAGTATTGGACCGCAAAAGTTCGGTCGCGTGAAGGGGGAGCCTATCAGATGGTGACTTGCATGCAAGCGCTTTGTCTGGAGAGGTTTTCGGCTCGTGAAGAGTGCGCGTGCATAGTAGGCTGCCGTCACTAGACAGATTCAACGATGGCCACTTATGGGGGAAGGAAACCGCTATGGATATCAAGTTACGTTTTCTGGGGGCAGCGCAGAATGTGACCGGATCATGTCATCTCCTGGAGGCAAACGGTGTGCGGGTGCTGGTAGACTGCGGGCTGTACCAGGAGCGCGATTTCAAGAAACGCAATTGGGAGCCGTTTGCTGAGGATCCATCAACGATTGATGCCGTCGTCCTCACACATGCCCACCTGGATCACTGCGGGCTGTTGCCAAAGCTGGTCAAGGATGGCTTCGAGGGCCCCGTCTTTGCAACGGAAGCGACAGCCGACATTGCCGAAATCGTGATGCGCGATTCCGCGAAGATTCAGTCAGAGGACATCGCCTACAAGAAAAGGCGTCACAAGAAGCAGGGCAAGAGCAGCCCGTATCCCTATGAGCCACTCTACAGAACGGAAGACGTCGAACGCGTTCTGCCCATGGTGCAACCCATTCGTTATGGCAAGGAGCAGAAGGTGGGGGTTGGTTTGACGCTGAAGTTCCTTGACGCAGGGCATATCCTGGGATCGTCTTCGGTTCTGTTTGAGACCACAAATCACGGCTCGACGCGCCGCATTCTGTTTTCAGGAGATATCGGTCGCTGGGATACGCCAATTCTGCGCGATCCAGAGCTGGCTGAGCAGGCCGACTACGTCTGCATCGAGTCGACCTATGGAAATCGCGACCACAAAGACAATTCCAGTATTCCTGATACACTGGCACGGGTTGTGAAGGCGGCGCACAAGGCGGGCGGCAATGTCGTGATTCCGAGTTTTGCCATCGAGCGTACGCAGGAGTTGCTCTATCGGTTGGGCGAGCTGCGCGCCGAGGGGCGTATTCCGGAGGTGCCGGTCTATGTTGACAGCCCCATGGCGATCAGGGTCACCGAGGTGTTCAAGCGGCATCGCGAGTTGTTCGATGAGGAGACAATGGACCGCATCGCGAATGGCCAGCACCCCTGTGACTTCAAGGGGCTGTCTGTCACGCGAAAGGCGGCAGAGTCGAAGGCGATCAACAACCAGGGCGGAACCTCTATCATCATCGCGGGCTCGGGCATGTGCACGGGCGGGCGCATCAAGCATCACATTGCCAACAACATTGAACGGCCGGAAAGCGTGATACTCTTTGTGGGGTATCAAGCCAACGGCACGCTTGGCCGACACATCCTCCAGGGCGCTGAGACGGTTCGACTTTTCGGCGAGCGGCACGAGGTGCTCGCCCGCATCGAGAAGGTCAACGGCATGTCGGCACATGCCGATCGCAGCGAGCTCTTGCGGTGGTTGAAGGGGCTGCAGTCCGCACCGAAGAAGGTCTTTGTGATCCATGGTGAAGAGCGCGCAACGGAGTCCTTTGCCCAGCTCGTGCATGATCGTTTGGGGTGGGATGCCGAAGTGGCAACCTATCAGCAAGAGGTGCAGCTGGACTGAGGTGAGGGGCAGGTGTGTGTGGGGCAACGCCCAACAACCAACGTTCAACATCCCTTGCGGCAGAATAGGGGCGGAGATCCTTCGACAAGCTCAGGATGACCGTTGTCTACGGGGGGGCTGTCATGCCGATCGTGACGGGGGGCATCTGCGATTTGGCGCAGAGCACAGGATTCTCTCGTTTCATAATCGTAATCCTGCTTGTACTCGTACTCGATTGCGATTACGAGTACGATTAGGATTGCGGTCGACGCAAATGCACCAGAACACACATGGCCGAGGCATCTCTGCCACACACCAGGGACAATGCTCCTGCTTCAGGCCAGGGGCCAGGTCCATGTCTGGGGGGAGAGCCCCTTTGTTGTGGCGAAGGTCGTTGTGGTACCGCGATGCGTGAACTCGGCCTTGTCGGCATAAACGTCCAGGGCGATTTCAGCTCCGGTACGGGCAAACAGTACGGTTGCCAGTAGCACCGCTTTTTCCAGCCCATCGCCCCGGCCGAAATTCCAGACTTCGTCAGGCTGTGCGAGACGCCCCATGTCATCGTAAATGGATTCTGACGGCAGCGCGACGATGTGTTGGATCAGCGCAGCTTCCGGGAGCTCCTGCAGGGCTTCGATGCAGACGGGGTTCCGTTCCGTGCAGGCTTTGAGATAAGGCATGGCGGAGATTTGCGTCAGATCGCGGTATGCGTAGAGCGAGAGGTCGGCCACGGGGTTCTCGTCGCGGAGGGCCGCGACGCGGGCGATGATAGCCTTGCGGCCCATGTCTGCGCTGATGTCCAAGGGCGCGTAGCCATTGGCAGACGCCTTTGCTGCGTAATCCGGAAGTTGCGGTTTGACGTGGCAGAATTGGATCAGGCTCTCCAGGGCCACCTCCGCATTCAGGCAGCTTGAGGCAAACTGGGCTTTCAACTTTGCCACGTCGTCTGTCTTGTCGATATCAATGTTGTGAGAGGCCACAAAGGCTTCGAGATCGTTCAACACGATACGGCTTTCGAGGGGGCTGCACTCAAAATTCTCCGCGTCGATATCGTCCAGCAGTCTGGCACGCGTGCCGTCGGTCACGCGGTAAGAGCTGCCGTTTTCGTAGGCGAACGCCTTGTCCGCCGCAATGTAGCAGTCCGCCCCATTGCGATTCCAACGAATCTGGAAACACTTCTGAATGTCCGGGCACTGCCGCAGGAAGTTGCCCAAGACCTCTTTGCTAAGGCGCGTTTTTAGAAATGCAGTCAGTTTGGTCGTAAAGCGTTCGTAGGCATCGGGGGCCATGGTGACTTCGTCGTAGAGTGTATGGATATGCCCTGAGACATGGGAAACGATGGTCACGCGCTCATTCTCCAGGGCTCGGCGGGCCTGCGCAGAGAGGGCGGTACCATTACACCACATGTTCTTCGTCACTAGCCGGCGGTTGTTGGTCAGGATGCCGTCCTTCACAAGCACGAAGTTCTGAGAGTGCAGCGGGGTGGCCATCAGGTAGATGTCCTCCAGCGGGATTCCAACGACGATGAACAGCGCTGCTGCATACAGGGCGGCCAGCGATACGCATTCACCGGCCCCGGTCGTGTAGTTGTCGCGATGTACGAAGGCGTCCATCGCTTCGACGGTTTCTGTCTTCCAGTACGGGATGATGTTGCCGCCATACTTATCGAGCCCGAAGTGGGTGCGGATGTCGATATCGAAGTAGTACTTGTCCCCCTCGTAGCCGAACAGGGCATTGGACTGCGCAATAGTGGATTCTGCAATGAAGTCGCTGAAGCGGGCCATTTCCTGCTCGGTCTGGGTGAGTCCCCATGTGTCGAGATCGAGGTTGAAGGCGTAGTGATCCATGATGTACTGCTTGAGCCGCGTGATGCGCTTGTACGGCTTCATGCCATCGAGTCCGGCGAACCATGGGTCATCTCGCCATTTCCAAATTCGTGGCGACATGATGTTGGCCAGCACAAGACTGAACATCAGCTCAGGGAAGATGAATACTTCCATATCGGAGAGAGTGATCGCCGAAGCGTAACGCTCAAGTTCTTTCGGGGTCATGTGATGAAATCCTTTGTGTATGCTGGCTCGCCGCCGTAGTTGCGACGGTTCACCTTCCCGTTCTTGTGTTGGGCTGTCAAGAATCCGGTTCATGGCTTGAGCAGCAGCCGACGGTCTTGCGGTGCTGAAAGAGAGTTGGGGTGACGAGTACGAGGATAAGGACGACTGCAAGCGCGCTTCGAAGCCACGCCGGCAGTGCATCGCTTGCGTGACAGTCTATCGTGGTATTGGTGATGCGCAGAACATGATCGAGCAGAAGGCCGGAGGCAAGCGCCGTGGTGGCGGTTGTTGCGAGATAGACGCTGGCGGTGCCTCGCCCCATGACTTTCCAGACGGCTGCAATGCTGGCTGCATTGGTTGCGGGGCCTGTCATCAGAAACACCATGGCGGCTCCGGGGGAGACGCCCTTGGCGATCAGGACGGCCGCGATCGGCACGGAGGCTGTTGCGCAGACGTAGACCGGAATGCCAAGCAGCATCATCGCCAGCATGCTGAGCAGGCCGCCGCCCAGATGCTCGGCGAATAGGGATTCCGGCACCATGCAGGCAATGACGCCGGCGATGAGGATGCCCGCCAGCATGGGCTTGCCGATGTCTTTGGGAAGCGTGATGAAGCCGTGTTGCAGCGCGCGCGCCAGGCGGCTTTTCGGGGTGCCCGCTCCTTTGACGCAGCATGCCTCTTGGCAACGGGGGTGCTCCTGCTCTGGGGGAGCGTCTCCGCGATGCAGCGCGTTGGCCGCCAGTCCGCCGATCACGCCAGTGATGAAAGCGGCGATGGGCCGGAACACCGCCATGACGGGCCCCAGCAAGGCGTAGGTTACCATGATGCTATCAACCCCGGTCTGTGGCGTTGACAGCAAGAAGGCCGTCGCCGCTCCACGGCCGGCTCCGTGGCGACGTAGCGACATGGTGACGGGGATCACGCTGCACGAGCAAAGCGGCAGCGGTACGCCGAAAAGCGCAGCGCGAAAGACGCTTCCCGCGCGGTTTCCCCCCAGCTGGCGCTCGACGGTTGCAGGCGAGATGATGACGGACAGCAGACCGGCCACGGCAAACCCGAAGAGGAGGTAGGGGGCCATTGCCTCCAAGGTCAGCCAGAACTCATGCGCTATGGTAAGAATATAATCCACCCCAAGACGGTAGCATTAATAAAGGGTGGTGTGAATGCAAATTGAGAATTGGGCGCCGGAGGCTAGAACGGCATTGGGCCGGCGGAGGAGTCGTCCATGGGTGCCATGTCGTCCATGGGGGGCATCTCTTCCACGGCGCCGGAGGCTTCCGCGGGTTCAACGCGCCATGCGGTGAGGTTGACGAAATAGCGGCCATTGTATTCGTTTCCGCGGAGATCGAAGGTCACTTTGACATTCTGGCCGACGCTGACGCGATCGAGGAGGGCGCATTTGTCTTTGACGCATTCAAGCTTGATGTCCTGTGGAAAGCGATCGTCGGGAGTGGTCACAACGAACTCGCGCTTGGTGAAGCCACTGTCGAAGGTCATCTGATCCATGATGAGTTTCACGGTTCCAGTCAAATCGTATGCTGCCATAGGGTTCCTCTTGGTTGTCGGGGTGCCGCTGCAATTCCCCGTTGTGGGCAAATTCGAAGAACAACTATAGAAACTACCGCTGAAAAGTACAGCGGGAACGGTGAGGAAATCGCAGGTGTTTCGCGATTGGCGGGGCGTGTCGATGTCGGTATGCTGTCAGGACT
The DNA here is from genome assembly GCA_018645275.1 of Verrucomicrobiota bacterium. GTDB lineage: Bacteria > Verrucomicrobiota > Kiritimatiellia > UBA8416 > UBA8416 > JABGOW01. The sequence goes on along the minus strand of JABGOW010000327.1, from coordinate 66 downwards.
GGAAGCAGCATGGGAAATACGTCACATAGTCGAGTGTGGTTGGATATCAACCTGGGAACGTTACGG
>JABGOW010000317.1 GCA_018645275.1 Verrucomicrobiota bacterium | reverse complement strand
CGTCATGAACGGTCTCCGCTTCGGCGAGACCTATGATGCCCGGCTGGAGATGCCCGGCTGGAATCGCCCCGGTTTTGATGACAGCAACTGGGCGACGGTAGACAGCGGGTCTGAGATAGAACCACTGCTGCAAGCCTACCCCGGAGTTCCGGTTCGCCCTGTACAGGAACTCCCCACGACCGAAATGACCGAGCCCAAGCCCAAGCACTACGTGTTCGACCTTGGTCAGAATTTCTCTGGCTGGATCCGACTGAAAGCAAAAGGGAACGCAGGCGACAAGGTCGTCATGCGCTTCGGTGAAATGTTGAATGCCGATGGCACGGTCTATACCGCCAACCTGCGGTCTGCGCGGGCTACGGACACGTACATTCTCAAGGGTTCGGAGACCGAAGTATGGGAGCCACGCTTCACCTTCCACGGATTCCGCTATGTTGAGATTACCGGACTGAAGAACAAGCCGGAACCCGATGCAGTCACCGGCATCGTGATCTCTTCCGATTCGCCCATGTCGAGTGCCTTCGAGTGTTCCAATCCCATGCTCAATCGGCTGCACCAGAACATTATATGGGGACAGCTCTCGAACTATCTGGAAGTACCCACCGACTGCCCACAGCGCGACGAGCGCCTGGGCTGGACCGGCGACACACAGGTCTTCATCCGAACCGGTTGCTACAACCAGGATGTATCGGCCTTTTTCACCAAGTGGATCGTGGACCTGATGGACACCCAGAATGGGCATGGCCTCTTCGGGAACCAGGCCCCGGTATTCCACGGTCACGGTGCTGCGGCCTGGGCCTGTGCGGGCATTATTGCCCCATGGACCATCCACCACGTTTACGGTGACACCAAAATCATTGCAGACAACTACGGGGCGATGGCCCGTTACCTTAAAGCGTGCGGCAAAGGCGGTCTCGGAGGGAGAAAAGCACACACGTGGGGTGACTGGCTGGCTCCAGGTCATCGCCCACCGGGCGAACTGATCTCGACAGCCTACTTTGCCTACACCACCGGCCTGATGGCTGAAATGGCCGAAGCGCTTGGCAAGACTGCCGACGTCGAAAAGTACAACAAGCTGTTCGAGGATATCCGCGACTACTTCCAGAAGACGTATGTGAAAGCTGACGGCAAGATCGAGAGCGACCTCCAGACGGCTTACTGCATGGCCCTGTCGTTTGACCTGCTCACGGATGCGCAACGCAAACAGGCAGCAGCTCACTTGGTGGAGCGCATCGAGGCGAAGGATTACCACCTCTCGGTCGGGTTCCTCGGGATTCCCATACTCTTCCCCACGCTCACGGACATCGGTCGCAGTGATCTGGCTTACCGCCTGATCCAGAACACGACCTATCCCTCCTGGGGCTACTCCATCGAACAAGGAGCCACCACTATCTGGGAACGCTGGAACAGCTACAACAAGGACACAGGCTTCGGCGATGTGAAGATGAACTCCTTCAACCACTACGCCCTCGGCGCCTGCGGTGAATGGATGTTCCGCAGCATGCTGGGAATTGAAAGTGATGGAGCGGGCTTCAAGAAGATCATCATGAAGCCGGAGCTGCCTGCCCTGAGCGGAGTCGAAGGGGGTGAGGGCATCACTTGGGCCAAAGGCCATCACGACACCATCCACGGGCGCATTGCCAGTGAGTGGAAGGTGGACGGGGATACCTTCCGGTGGGCGATCACCATTCCAGCCAACACGACGGCCACAGTCTACATGCCCGCGAGCGATGTGGCATCTATCACAGAGGGCGGACAAGCCATCGAAGAGGCCAACGGCGTGACATTCCTGAGGATGGAGAACGGCAGAGCCGTGTTGAGCGTTGGCTCAGGGCGGTATGAGTTTGTAGATTCGGGGCACTAGTGCCCCTGCTGAGAGAGAGATGAGATTCGGGGCACTAGTGCCCCTGCTGAGAGATGAGATGAGATTCGGGGCACTAGTGCCCCTGCTGAGCTACTAGCTCACACCGTCGCTTGCGGCGGGGGAAAGAGAGCGCGGAGACATGGGCAATGTGAGGGTGCGCGGGCATGATTACCGCGGGCGGGGCTACTACTTCATCACCTTTGGCACGCGGGACCGGCGGAGGTTGCTCTCGCGCATTGTGGACGGCCGGGTGGAGCTGGAGCCGGCGGGTGAATTGCTGATGCAGGCATGGCGCCAGATTGCCGAAGAAGACCCCGCCTACGAGCTGGGCGTGACGGCGGTTATGCCGGATCATTTCCACGGCCTCGCCATTGCTCGGCGGGAACCGAAGTTTGTGATCGGCACCCACGTCTCGCGTGTTGAAGGCCGGGCGCTGCATGCGATGCGAAAAAGCCTGGGCAACCCCACACTGAACATGTGGGACGAAGGCTTCTACGACTATCTCTCACTAAACATGAAGATGCTGCGCGCCTTTGAGGCCTACATCGCCGACAACCCCGCCCGCTGGCAACTTCGCCACGACCACCCGGAGTGGTTTCGCAAGCAGTACGCACTTCAGCACCCCCGCCTCCCGAGCGAAACAACCTGGACGGCCTATGGCGATGCTACGCTGCTGGATCACCCCAATCTGGTTCCGGTGATTGTCTCAACCAAGATTAGCGAGACCGAACGAGCCACTCAGATTTCAGAGATCTTGAAACAGGTGGAACATGGCGGCATCCCGATTGGCGGCTTCATATCGCCCGGAGAGCGCGAGGTGGCCGCGGCGGTTGCCAATATACCCCGAGCCCGAATCATCAAGCTCATTCCCTGGGGGCTGAAGCGCTACAAACCGAGCGGGGCCGCCGCCACGCGGTGGCTGGCCGATGGCCGCACGCTAATTCTCACCGGTTTTCCAGACAACGAGCCAGAGGAGTGCCACAGAACAAATTGTCTGAAGAATAATGAGTGGGTGAAACTGATTGCCAATCCTGGTTCAAGATGTGTGAGATGAGATTCGGGGCACTAGTGCCCCTGCTGAGCTGGGCTAGCTCACACCGTCGCTTGCGGCGGGGGAGAGAGAGCGGATCAAGACCGATCACTGATGCATGACAGGAGAATCTGTGTGCATTTGGAGGTTCCCTCTGGTGCTCTATGATGTGTACAACTGACGACAACCGGCAGAGGCAACAGACTATGACAAAGGGATTATCACTACTGACGACAACCATACTAACAACATCGAGCGTAATGGCAGAGGAGGCGTGGCACGCCTCTTGGATAGGCACTCCAGAAGCGTCCACTCCCAACCAATGGAGCTGCTACCGTAAGGTCGTGCAGCTTGAAAAAGCGCAGGGACAAGCCTTCGCGCGGATCGCTGTGGATTCCAAGTACTGGCTCTGGATCAATGGCGAGTTGGTGGTATTTGAGGGACAGCTCAAACGTGGGCCAACACCGGATGACACCTATTACGATCGTGTCGACCTGACGAAGCACCTTCGCAAGGGTGACAACACGATTGCACTGTTGGTCTGGTACTTCGGCAAACACGGTTTCAGTCACAAGAGCAGTGGCAAGGCCGGGTTGGTATTCGATGCCGATCTGGATGGCAAGCCGCTGCTGAGCGACAGCAGCTGGAAGGCCGTGACACACCCCGCCTACGAGAACACCGGTGAACCGCACCCGAATTTTCGTCTACCAGAATCGAACGTCCGGTTTGATGCACAGAGAGATATGGCAGGCTGGCAGAATCCAGATTTCGATGATTCCACATGGCCTACAACTACCGAGCAGGGCAAACCGCCCTGCTCGCCGTGGAACCAGTTGGTTGAACGGCCCATTCCGCTGTGGAAGGATTTCGGACTGAAGGACTATGAGAATGCCGCTGAGCTGCCAACCGTTTCCGACGGCAAGGTAATCAAGGCCACCCTCCCCTACAATGCGCAGGTGACGCCGTATCTCAAAATCGAGGGTCCGGCGGGACAGTTGATTGATCTCCGCATGGACAACTACAGCGGTGGTAAGGCTCCCAATGTCCGCGCGGAGTATGTAACCCGTGAGGGCATACAGGAATACGAGAGCCTTGGTTGGATGAACGGGCACGAGATGCACTACACCATCCCCGCCGGGTTCAAGATTCTGGAGCTCAAGTACCGGGAAACCGGCTATGATACCGAGTTTACCGGCACGTTCGAGTGCGACGATGACTTTCTGAATCGCTATCGCCAGAAGGCACTGCGCACACTCTACATCACCATGCGCGATACCTACTACGACTGCCCAGACCGCGAACGGGCCCAGTGGTGGGGCGATATGGTCAATGAAATGGGTGAGGCATTCTATGCGCTCGACCCCCGAAGCAATGGGCTTGCGAAGAAGGGCATCCTGGAACTGGCCAACTGGCAGCGGCCGAACCACACGCTCTATTCCCCCATTCCCGATGGCAATTGGAACCGGGAACTGCCGATGCAGATGCTAAATTCGGTCGGCTACTTCGGCTTCTGGACCTACTACCAGTACACCGGCGACATTGAGACGCTCTGTGCGGTCTATCCTGCCGTGAAACGCTACCTGTCGATCTGGCAACTCGGAGATGACGGGCTGGTCGTTCCACGTAAGGGCGATTGGACCTGGGGCGACTGGGGTAACAATAAGGACATGACCATTCTCTACAATGGCTGGTACTACCTGGCCCTCAAGGGGCAGCTGAACATGGTCAAGGCCCTTGGGGAAGATGCCGATGTCGCTGACATCGAAGCGAAGATGTCCAGCATCGAGAACAACTTCAACAAAACATTCTGGACCGGCAAGGAATACCGTTCGCCTGGGTACAAGGGTCAGACTGATGATCGCGCACACGCGCTGGCCGTGTTATCCGGTCTGGCTAAGCCCGAGCAGTACGATGCGATTCGCGAGGTCTTTAAGACGCAGGAGCACAGCAGTCCCTATATGGAGAAGTATGTCGGCGAAGCCCTCTACATGATGCGCTTCGAAAACGATGCAATAGCGCGTACGAAGAAGCGCTTCAAAACGATGACCGACCACCACTACACGACGCTCTGGGAAGACTGGCGCATCGGCGGTTCCGGTGGCGGCACGATCAATCACGCCTGGTGCGGCGGAGCGCTGACCCTGCTGTCACAGTACGGCGCAGGCGTCGCCCCGGTAACGCCCGGCTACGAGACGTACCACGTGCTGCCGCAGATGGGGCCGTTGAAACATATCAGAACCACGGTTCCCTCGGTTAAGGGGGACATTGAGGCGGAGTTGAGGAACGATGCAGATACCTTCACCATAAACCTGGTGTCACCCGAGCAAACCACCGCAATTGTTGGTATTCCCAAGCGTCCAGACTCGAGCATCGCGCGCATTGAAGTGAACGGCGAAACCGTGTGGGCGGACGGCAAACCAGAGGACCATGATGTCAGTGGTATCTGTTTCAATGAAGAGACGGCGCACTATGTCACCTTTTCTGTTCAGCCGGGTCAGTGGGGCTTCAGGGCATCGCTGAGTAGAACCGAATAGGCATATTCCAGCACCAGGAAGAGGCAAGTCGGCCGGCCCGCCGCCGGTGCTGTGAGTTGGTTGGTGGGGCGGAAAAAGCGAGGAGGTGGCTGTTGATTTGGAGTACAGCGCCACCGCCACCCTGTTCCTACAGGCGGGGAATCTGAGGCAGGTGTCTGAAATGGTTGTCGCGCGTGAAGAGCGTCAAGCGGTGTTGGATAACGAGAGCTGCAATCCATAGGTCATTCGTGGGCACGGGCGTCCCTTGCTGCTTGAGTTGCGCGTAGAGACGGCCATAGTGAAAGGTGGTCTGTTCATCGGGCATTAGCATTCCGACGCGGGAACGATCAAGGAAGATGCTCAACACGCGCTCATTCTCGCTGGCCAGTGTTCCGCAGGCAAATCCTGCCCTCAATTCGGCCAGAACGGGCAGCGGCATGAGTATCCGGTCCGCTTTCTGAAGGACCTCCCGCGCATTCTGATCGTTCTCGCAGAAGTCCCTGTAACGGTTGGTATCAATTGCGATCCTCATTGCCACATGCTCTCATCAACCTGCCGCATCTGATCAAGCGAGTCTTCGGTCGCCTTGTCATGGACCCATGTGCCAGCCAGATCATCTAAATCGTGGTACAGAGCTGGAACATCACCAATGCCGACACCCTTCTTCAGGGCGTCCAGGGAAGCCTCATTGAGGGTCCGGCCATACTCAACCGCCGTTTCACGCAACTTGGCGTCAAGTCGATCTGGAACGTTCCTAATGGTATATTGAATCTTTGCCTTCTTCATGCCTGCACTATACCAAGGCGCTGCAGGCACGTCAAGCATGCTACCGTTGAACAAACGGATTGCCCCACGCAGTTATGGAAAGAACCCAGTAGAAAGAGAAGTGCCCGTGGCACGCCACACGCTAACTGGGACGGCTGCCAGCGTAGTCCTCCGCGCCCGGTTCCTCAACGCTCTCAATGATGCGGTGGACAATGTCGATGGAAGCCAGTCCCTCAGAGTCCGCGGCGAAGTTGGTGAGAAGACGATGCCGCAGCACAGGCGGGGCTGCCCGTCGAATATCGCTACAGCTCACGTGAATACGGCCATCGAGAACGGCCATTGCCTTTGCCGCCAAAACGAGATACTGCCCGGCACGGGGTCCTGCACCAGTCGAAACATAGGTCTTGGTGACCTCGGGGGCATCATCGTTGCTCGGGCGTGTCGCCCGCACCAACCGAATCGCGTATTTGATGACATGCTCAGAAACCGGCACTTTGCGAACGACATCCTGAAGCTGGAGGATGTCCTCCTTCGACAGGACCGCCTTGAGCTCTGGTTTGTGACCCATCGTCGTTGCACTAACAATGGCCTCTTCCTCGTGCTGCTCGGGATAGTCCACCCAGATATTGAACATGAAGCGGTCCAACTGCGCCTCCGGCAACGGATAGGTTCCCTCCTGCTCAATCGGATTCTGCGTTGCCAGAACAAAGAACGGCGCATCCAGTTTGTAGGTCTCATTGCCGGCCGTAACGCGCTTCTCCTGCATCGCCTCCAGGAGCGCCGCCTGCGTCTTGGGCGGTGTGCGGTTGATCTCATCAGCCAAAAGCAGGTTGCAGAAAATCGGACCGCGAATGAACCGAAATTCCTTGTCGCCCGTGTCCTTGTTCGTTTCAAGTACGTCAGTACCGATAATATCCGTCGGCATCAGGTCCGGGGTGAACTGAACCCGCTTGAACTCGAGATCGAGTACCGTGGCCAGTGTGCTGACAAGCAACGTCTTTGCCATGCCGGGTAACCCAATCAACAGAGAATGCCCGCCGGCAAGAACGCACATCAGCACTTGGTCAATCACATCAACCTGGCCCACGATTGTCTTCCCGACCTCCTGACGAATCCGGTCGGCAAGCAGACTCATCTGCTCAACGAGCTCCACATCTTCCGCCTTCGCTTCCGGAACGGAAGGTTTGGCTATGGGCTCAGGTGCGGGGGGAGCCACAACGAGCTCTGCCTCAACCACAGGCGATTCCTCGGGATCGGGCTCGAACTCAGGAACCTGGGATCCATCGCTGGCTGCGGGGGCGGCGGCGACGGGGGCCTCAAGTACGGCATCAGGTGCTTCAGACTCCAGCAGAAAGGCGAACTGCGATCCCCCAATGGTGACGATGTCCTGATGCGACAGAACCTGCGATGTGACCGCCGAACCATTGACTTCAGTTCCATTGGAGCTATCCAAATCGACAATCTGCCAGTCACCGTTTTCGGGCATCAACCGGGCATGCAAACTCGAGGCCGCACCATCGTTCAGAGGAATATCCGCAGATTCACCACGCCCAAGCACCACAGGGCCTTCGTCGATCTCAACTTGCTGACCGGAAAGAGCTCCCGATGTAAAGACTAGCACTGGCATCGTTTCGTTCTCCATTCGCTTCCCGCCGAAGCGAGTTAGTTTCCTAAATTAATCGGATCGAGCACCTTCACGCGATCAGAGACCCGCACACGTGATAGCGCTTTGCTGTAAGTGTGTTTCGGGCGCGCTCCACTTGGTTGTGTCGTAACGGGGTAGAGATCTCGCGTCCTCACAATCTGCCACCCAGGCCCAACGTCTTTCAACATAACAAGCTTGAAGGTTCTACGCCACCCCCCCACGTCGCCAGCCACCATGGTCTCCGACTTCGCCTCCCGCACGAACGTACAGATGCAGCGCGCCACGTTCCCCCGCCCCGTCGTTCCTTCGAGGCGGTGGATGATTTTTGCCGTGAAGAAGGGCTCGCACTTCTGAATGCTGGCGTCGATCTTGGCAACATCCGCTGAAGTCAGCGTATTGTCCGGACGGTGCAGCTGACACCCCTCAAAGAAGCGGTTCTTGTAGACGACAACCAGATCGTACTTGCGCATGGGCAGACCGCTGAAACGGAATTCGCGACGGTCACTCCCCGTGACCGTACCCTCGTAGACCAATCGCGGTTCATCGGGCGGGATTGCCAGAACCTGCTCAATCGGATCACCCGGATACGCAATGCTCCCCTCGATGCCACCGGAGCACCCAGGGTCCGGCTTCGAGTAGAGCCGATGCCGTTCCAACGGAATAGCACCAACCGTTGTTCCCAAAAGCATGCCCATTGCCACCAGCGTAATAACGCTTCGAACCACTCGCGTTGCTTTCATCACCTAAAACCCTTCCAAATGGGATCGAAACACCTCGCCTGCCGGATGAAATTCCAGTTTCTCACTCATCCTCTGACAGTAAGCACGAATATCGGTCTTTGAGTCGCCCATACTAGTCATACAGCTCAGAAGTGCAAGCGAAGCATCGGGAATATAGCTGGAGGCATCCACAAGGTCGCAGTAGGCCTCAAGCATGCTGCGGGCTCGCACCCAATCCTCAAGAGCCATGTAGTAACGCGCCTCCTGCAGTACGTAGTCCCCGCTCACCTTACTCAACGGGAACTGCCGCTCCCATGCCTGAAGGGTCTCATGCGCCTTTAGCAACTGATTCTGGTCGATCAGGCTCTTGACGGTCTCAGACACGGAGACACCCAGAAACGCCGTGAGCTTCCAATTATCAACGCGGACATCCTCCTGGCGGCTCGAGCGAACGGCACGTGACTGCTCCCGCTGCGCTTTCAGCTCCTTTGCGCTTCTGGCCAGGCCTCCGCCGAGCTGGTGCCCTACGGGCAGCCGCTCCTGCGTGTTACGCAAGTGCCTGACACGATTCTGAACATCCGCATACAAAGCGGTCGCGCGATTGAGGTCACCTGAAAGAAACGCCAGATCCCCGAGACGGATGCGGGAGAGCTCTCCCATCTCTCCCGACTGCTTATAGTACGGGGACAGCAGCCGCACCACGGTGTTGCTCTCGCCCATGTAGTGCATGCGCACCTCGACCTCGGCCTGCGTCAATCGGCCCAACAGGCGCCCGTTCGACGTGCGATTCCGCTGACCACGAATCCAGGTAATCGCCTCTGCCGCCCCCTTGCGAGGAACGGCATCCAACACAATCTCGCGCAGGCGATCGATCTGATCGGGAGGAAGATTCTGCGTGAGCAATCCTGGGCGCTCAGAAAGCAGATAACTCAGCAGATCAACGCCTTCCCCAATCCCAACAGCCTGCAGCAGCGTGGACCAGTATCCGCTTCCGCAGCCCTCAACGGGGTTCACACTACGATGGGCAGCCGTGAACATCGCCAGTGATGCATCAAGAAAGGCTTTTCGCGTCCCGGGGTCATTCAGATCGGATTTAATCGGGGCGTAGCAGTAAAATGGAACAGTCGCCTGAGATCGACGAGCGTCAGAAGAGGCAACCAACTTCACCTGCGCCTCGTGCCGCCCCGGAAAAAGCCACTGCACGCTCTCTCCTGTGATAGCCGTACCGCGGCTGTCGAACTGCCAGGTATACGTCGTCCCCGCCGGATTGCCCGCCCTGCTGGCATCCAGTTCATAGAGGAAGAATGGAGCGGTATTCTCAAACCAGAAAAGGTGCTTTGGCCGAGCAGTACCCACGGCGACTGGCAGCCCATCCTTGTACTGTGCTTCGACCACCTTGCCTCGCCCTGACCGAACAATCTCGGCATTGTTGACCGCACGTGTCTCCATGCGGGAACTTCCAGCCATCGGGACCTTCTTGGAGCGGACGCCTCCAAGCTCTTTCATGGATGCATTCGGCGTGCGCCAAGTCAGATACATCAGGCCGCCACTGTCGCGCTGCCGCCTTCCCCTGCCCTGCGCCTCGTAGCTTCCTGAACCCGACGCCATCTGCAACACCTCAACGCGCGTGAACCCGGGACGGACATCCACATACTGACCCGTACCTCCCCACTTCTCGATCCGCTTGTGGGGCGCCAAGAGGGTCCCGTTAACGAGCACCTGAGAAGACCCATCCACCGTGAAGGGAGCAATCCATGTTTTGCCCGGATCCTTGCTCACGAGGTGTGCCAGGAGGTAGAAAGAACTGGGGCGAGGCCTGCCAGAAAGATCGCCACCGATGCAGAACGAAGCACGCTCGTGCCCCGCCATCTGACTGTAGTGCACCGTAGGTCCCACGGCCCCCAACGCCGACAATCGAGTCGAGACATCCATCCGGCCGGCAGTTGGATCCGTGCAGAGAATGGCACTCGGGTAGATTCCGGACTCAGGGGTCCAGAGGTCGTATTGCGAGCCTCTGCCCACATAGACGTAGACTTTGGAAGCCTGGCGGGGGGACGCAAAGACGAGAGCCATGCCCCCGATGGTGTTGTGCCAGAGCATGCCACTGCTTAGCGTCTCGCCAGTTTCAGTGACAACCTGTGCGACAGGATAGTTCCTGGGAAGCACCCCCCCATCTGGCAGATGGACAAAGTACCCCGCCTCGGCATGCGTCGGTTGGTTAGCAAGATCAACCACAAACCGGACAGGTGCACCGCCGACGTGCCACTCCGCACCATGAGCAGATATCCACCCCGTCAATAGTAGACAGAAGTGCGTAGCCATTCCCAGGCAAGCGCGGTTCAGTCTCATCGCGTGCTAGCGCCCCTCTCATCCTTGATCTTGGTCACAAGAACGGGAGGTTTCGGTGGCTTCTTCGCTTCGGTCCGCGACATGGGCGTCACGGGGCAGCAACAGCATGCCAGCAGCGTTTCCGCAGACGATGAGGTCCGTGGAGGCGCAGGTGGCTTTTTTCGCTCCCGAGGAGGAGGTACAAAACCGGGCTCTTCCGAGCCCTCGCTACCCGCCAACACCGTCCCCACACACAGGGTCGCCGCAAGCACTGTCGTAACACTTTTCTTTGCCGATGTTTTCATTTCTCTTTTACTGTGCCAGCTCAGTGCACTAGGATCAAGAGCGTTCGCAAAAAAAAAGGAGTGTACACCTTGAATCTCTATACCGTACTGACGCTTGCACTGGCAGTCGCCGTCTCTGTCCCGATGCAAGCCACTGCACAGGGCTCCGCTGCCGAAATATACGGACGTGATGTCTACTGGAACGCCACGCCTAATGACATCAACAACCTGCTCAAAGGCATGAAAGATCAGGTGGATGCGGACTATCACATGGAGATTCGCACGCTCGCCGAGGTCGACAAGGACCCAGCAAAGAACCCCGTTCTCTATCGCTCCGGCCACTACAACTTCTCATACTCCGCAGCCGAGCGACAGAAACTGCGTGAGTACCTCCTGGCCGGCGGCATGATCATCTACAACACGGGCCTCGGCTCAACCCCCTTCTACCGCTCGGTCATGCGTGAGCTCAAGCTGATCTTCCCTGAACAGCCTGCACAGCGCCTGAGCTCAGACCACCCTATCTTCCACTCCTACTACGATGTCGACCGAGTCGAATTCACCCCAGCCGTGCGACAAACCGGCTACCGTGGGAATGAACCTTGGTTTGACGCAATCGAAATCAACTGCCGCGTGGTGGCGCTCGTCTCGCGCTGGGGCATGGCCGTTGGATGGCAGGGCGAGGGTAAGGACGAGTACCAGGCTTATCGCCCCAAGTC
>JABGOW010000178.1 GCA_018645275.1 Verrucomicrobiota bacterium | reverse complement strand
AGCGATGGAGACGGTTTGGATGACTGGCCTGAGATCTTCACTCACTTCACGGAGCCGGACAATCCCGACACAGACGGTGACGGCCTAACAGACGGCGAAGAGATCAACACGTACAATACCCTTCCGGACAATAGTGACTCGGACGGCGATGGCACATCTGACTTTGATGAAGTTGAGGTGGGAACCGACCCCAACGATCCCCTCTCGTTCCCGTCGTCGATATCTGGTGAGCTGATCTATACGAATGTCCAGAGCGGCACGTTCTATGCAATTGCCACGGATGGTTCCAACTCCTGGACAAATGCCATCGTGGGGGTGGGGCCCTATACAGGGTCATATGCGATTACGAACCTGCCCTCAGCTACGAACTACGTGGTATCGGCCTATCTGGATGACACAGCACAGAACATGGAGATGGACTTGTGGGAGGCCCGCGGGGTCTACACGAATGGCTCAATCTGGCTGACAAATGCCGTGACCAACATCAATGTCTGGATGGTCCATCCCACCAACGACACGGATGTCGATGGCCTGACGGACTACGAGGAGCATTATAACTATGGGACGGTCGTTACCAACCGTGACACGGATGGTGACAGCATGTGGGATGGCTGGGAGGTGCGGTACTCACTGGCAGTCAATCCCATGAATCCGGCCGACGGTGGTGATGACTATTTCGGCGAGCTGGGTGGTCCCGATGGACTGGTGAACAGCAACGAGTTCCTGTGGGGCACGGACCCCGAAAATGGCGACACCGATGGTGATAGCATGCCAGATGGCTGGGAAGTGTTCTACTCCAACGCGGTTAATCCACTTGTTATGGACGGCACCAATGACTATCCCGGCGAGTTTCCTGCCCCTGACGGCCTTTCCAACAGCAACGAGTATATCTGGGGGACGAACCCAGAGGTCGCAGACTCCGATGGTGATGGCGTTTCGGACGGCGATGAGGTCTCTGCTGGAAGCGATCCCACCAATGCGGCTTCCTATCTTGTAAGTATTTCGGGTTCCATCACGTACACGGGGGCATATCCTGCTACCGTGCACGCGGTTCTGACCCCCTCTTCCGGGAACGTTGTGAGCAACGAGGTAACGCTTACTGGGACGAGTGGTCCGTATGCATTCACCAACTTGGATACGTTGTTGAGCTATGACGTCAGAGGATTTATCGACTCGAATACGAATGGCACGTATGACAGCTGGGAAGCTCTTGGGAGCTATGTCAGCAACTCGATTGTGAGCCCAACCAGCAACGTCGTTGGTGTGGACGTTGAGTTGCAGGACCCGGTTATGCTGGATAGTGACAGTGATGGTCTCACGGATATGGACGAGCATTATGTCCACCTGTCCAATCCTGACAATGCCGATACGGATGGCGACTTCATGCCGGATGGCTGGGAGTTCGCCAATAGCGTTGCCGTCAATCTGCTTGTCCATGATGGCACAAACGATTTCGATGCTGACGGACTGGTCAATAGCAACGAGTTCAACGCTTCCAGCGACCCGAACGATCAAGACAGCGACGGCGACAGCATGTGGGATGGTTGGGAGTGGGACAACCGGCCAGCCGTCAACCCGACGAACCCTGTCGACTGGCAGATTGACTTCGAGCCTGATGGCCTGATCAACAGCAACGAGTATGTATGGGGCACGGACCCGAACGATGCCGACACGGACAATGACAGTATGCCGGATGGCTGGGAGGTGACATACGCCGCTGCCGTGCACCCGACCAACGGGCTTGATGGCGCTATCGACTATACCAACGAATGGAACGCCGCTACCGGAAGCGTGGAGCTTGACGGGCTGGTCAACAGCAATGAGTTCGTCTACGGCACGAGTCCTCTTCTGTATGATACCGATGGTGATGGTCCCAGCGATGGGCAGGAAGTTGAGTCTGGCTCCGACCCGACAAATGCGGCGTCCTATCTTGTGAATATTTCCGGCTTCCTATGGAATGCAACAGCTTCAGCCGTATCCGCAGAGACATTCATTGTTCTGAGCTTGACCTCCAACCGGACCGATTCTACCCAGTATGGTATTGGCGTTGTCACGGGGTCACCTCCTTCCCATCCGTTCGCGGTCACCAATGTGCCCAATCGTTCCAATTACTGGGTTTCTGTGTACATGGATGTGAATACGAATGCAATCCATGATGCCTGGGAACCACATGGGGCTCCTGTGGGGGGCGCTACCCCGGCCATGAACACGAATTCGAGCGCCGGTGGCTTCGCAATCGAGGATTCGGACGCTGATTCAGACGGTGATGGTCTCTCCGATTATGATGAGGTCCACATCTTCTTCACGGAGACGAATAACGTTGATACGGATGCCGACAGTTTCTCTGACAGCAATGAAGTGCGTCGTGCAGTGGGCTACCGTACAGACCCGAATGACGAAAACTCGTTCCCCGCAAGCATTGGCGGCGTGATCGGCTATTCCGGGACACAGGGCGGGGTGGTTTGGGTGACCGCCAGCAATGACTCCATTTCTTCGGTGAGTGGTCCCTATGGTATCGGCTCCTATGCGACGCCGACCAATCTTCCGACCCTCACAAACTACTATGTGAGCGCCTACCGTGATCAGAATGGCAATGGTGTCATGGATTTGTGGGAACCCCGCGGTGACGCCGATACATATCCCATTCATCTCTTTGATGATGTTACGGATGCCAATATTACTCTGATTGACCCGTCGACTGACACGGATGGCGATGGGCTCACGGACTACGAAGAGTATTACAACTACGGTACGTCACCGACCACAAACGATACGGATGGCGACAGCATGTTGGATGGCTGGGAGGTGTTCTATACCAACGCCTGTGAAGCGACCACGAATGTAGTTGATGCAGGCGAAGACTACGATCTCGACGGCCTGACGAATCTTGAAGAGCACAACCTGGACCCGCAGACCGATCCCGAGAATGCGGACAGCGATGGCGATGGCCTGACGGATGGTGAAGAGGTGAACACCTACTTCACGGAGCCCACAATAGCCGATACCGATGGTGACGGTATGCCGGACGGTTGGGAAGTGACCTACATTTCCATGCTGGACCCGTTGGTGGCTGATGACTATCAGGACCCGGATGGTGACAACCTCTGGAATCTCCAGGAGTACGAGGACTCCATGACGAATCCCACCACGAACGATACGGATGGTGAGGGGCTGTTTGACGGAGATGAGTATCTGATTTATTCCACGATTCCTACGAACACGGATACCGATGCCGATGGTTTCGACGACTATGAAGAGGTCATAGAGATTGGTTCCATGGCGACGAATCGCTTTGATCCCTACGTTGTCGATGACAACTACCCCGGTGATCCTGGATTCGGGAACCCGGATATTAGCAATCCGTCCGAGAACGGCCGGCTACCAACGCTCGCAGAGCCGCTGAATGCGCCCTATGACGCCATACAGAAAGCTGTTGACGATGCTACAGACGGCTTCACGGTTCTTGTCCTTGATGGAACGTATACGGGTTACAAGAACCGTGATGTCAACCCTGGCGGCAAGGCGATTACGATTCGCTCTCGCAACGGTTACAACAACTCCACGATCCTTGACAGTGCGGGTGGCGGATTCACCTGTGCTAACGGCGAAACAACCAATACGGTTATTCAAGGCTTCACCGTCAACACCGTTGTTCTCGAACTCGGTGACCCTGGCGTTACCTGTAGCAATTCCAGCCCCACGATCAAGGAGTGCAGGTTCTATGATTGCGGTGAGGCTGGAGTTCTGTGCCAGGCGGGTGCCAGTCCGCTGATTCAGGATTGCCGGTTCGAAGCCAATGATGGCGGCCTTGAGATTTTGGATAGTTCGCCTCTGATTGAGCGGTGCACGGTGATTCAGAATACGGCAGGGGATGGTGCCGGGCTCTACATCGCCGGTATTTCTCAGCCCCACGTTGTGAATTGTGTCATTGTTCAGAACGTAGCCACCAATATGGGCGGCGGCTTCTATGTTGGCCCGGGAGCCTGGCCTACCGTCAACAACTGTACCGTAGCTGATAATGATGCCTCTGTGGCCGGGGGTGGCTTCTTCAATAACGGTAGCCTACTCTTCTGGAATTCAATTCTGTGGGACAATACGGCACCGGTGGGACCTGGATATCATGTGCTTGAGTCGTTTGCCTCGGGCTACGATTGCCTGCAAACCCCGCATAGCGGCGGCAACAACAACTTTGTGGGCGATCCCCAGTTTGTGGGAGTGGCCAACTATCAGCTGAAATCATCATCCCCCTGCATTGATGCAGGTATTGATGTGCGCACGGATGAGCGTGGTGATTTCTTTGCTCCAGCGGACGATCACGATGGCGTCCAGCGTGACTATGCCGGTGGCGGCCACAGTAGATATGACATTGGTGCTTACGAGTATGTCCCCGGTGGGCGGATCTTTGTCCAAGCGCCAGGCGGGACTGCAGGAGAGACGCTCACGGCGTCCCTGGCAACGACGGTGGAATGGACATGGGAGAGCGACGTGGGCACCAACGTCAATCTTTACTACACATTTGACTTCCTCAGCCAGAGCCCAACTTGGCAGACGATAGCGACCAATGTCTATCGCGGGACCAATGGAACCGGATCCCATGCGTGGCAGGTGCCCCAGACGAATACATCGCGTTGCTACGTTCGCGTAGTAGACAGCACCAATAGCCAGGTTGAGAGCATCTCTCCCTATGAGTTCGCCATTGCCGATGGTATGGAACTGTATGAACCAAATGGCGGGCAGACGTACTACCTTGGGCAGACTGTTGACGTTTCATGGGCCTCCTCGGTGACGACGAACCCGACGGTCGATCTCATTCTGAGTGTCGATGGCTCAACCTTCAATATTGCCAGTGGTGCAGTTTCCGTGGTCACCGGCGAGGTCCACACGGCAGGTGGTGTCACGAATCAGTATAGCTGGGGGCTTGCCCTTGATGCCCCAGATCTCCTGACCCTGGATGGAGTCTTGAGGGTTCGGAGCGCGGATGGAGTCCTTCTTGATGATTCCGACAGCAGTTTTGAGGTTCTGGGTATCGTAGTCACGCAGCCGGGTGAGACGACAAACAGTGTGGTGACTACAGGAACTGTGGTCAATGTGAACTGGACCGCCATGGGAGCGGGTGGCAGCGTGGATATTTCAGTGTCCACCAATGCGGGGGGTACGTTCAGTGCCCTGACCAATGGAATTGCTTGCGTCGATGGAACCAATACGTATCCCTGGATGGTAGGGAATACGCCCACATCTAATGCGTTTGTGATGGTTGAGTCGGTGAGTGACACGAACATCGTGGGTATGTCTGGCGAGTTTAGGATTTCCGATGGCATCACCGTCTTTGCGGACATCGATGGTGATGGCATGACGGATGAATACGAGATTGCCTCAGGACTGGACTACCAGAGCGGTGCAGGCGACGGCGGAGCCGATGGGGATCCCGATGGCGATGGATTTGTGAATCACTCTGAGATGGTGGCTGGGACGGACCCGATGGATCCGGGATCTTGGATTGGCGTTCTGACCATGACGCTTGAGCCTGCAGCTGGTGCAGGGCTTGATAGTACAGACGTGTCTCCGTCGTTCCTGTTCTCCACGGTGGATGGGCGCGATTATCGGGTTGAGGCCGCGCCGTCACCCACAGGGCTGTGGTCGGATGTCAGCGGTCCGCTGACCGCAGATGGGGCGGCGATAGAGTGGGTCGATTCCTCTGGCACCCCGCCACCTCGCTTCTATCGCATTATCATCCTGTCCGAGTAGTGCGCCCGTCAAAAACCTCGTTGCATGGTTTGGTACATCCTGCTAGTATCACTCGCACATAATGGAAAAGCTGATACGTCGTCTATCTATAAGCCGCGTGATGCGGCTGTTGGGCCTTGCCGTTGCTGTTGGACTTGCCTGTACAGTGCCTGCATCCGCAGGCAAGCTGGTCCTCAGGATTCATGCCGCCCACAAAGGTGAATCGCCACAACCTGTGACGATTCGCACGAGCCTTCCTGCCCGGATTTCCACCAACGATATCGTCAATCTCAACGGCCTGAACCTAGGCTACGACGTCAAGAGCGATACGTACTATGTGTATGATACGGTCGAGGTGGCGGCTGGCGAAATCAAGCAGTACAACGTTGAGATGAATGACATCTGGGTTGTTGATGAGGAAGAGCTTGCTTCCTACAAGGCCCGGTCTGGCGCATTGGCCGCCATGCTTGCTGGTACGAAATCTTCTACAGATGGCGATGAAGAGCATGCAGATGTCCTGGCGCGAGAGGAGGAAATTCTCTTACGGCAGTCGGAGAATGGTATTGCGGCGGTTGAGAATCCGATCATCCACATCCAGGCGTATGAGACAAATCTCAAGGCCTTTCAGGAAATTAAGCAGAGCGTGGGACGTCTCGAGAATCTTGCGTTGGCCGAGGGGCTGAATCCCGGGGATGCCTTGATTGGTGATGACCGTTCTGCCGCGATTCCCCGGCGTGATGTCCACTTTCCAAAGGAGTTTGGCGAGGCTTGGGTAAACATCACGGTACACAACAGCTCGGCAACGCGTCCGCGTCAGGTCGATATTCGCCGTGACATGCCCCCGGAAATAAGCATCGACGATGTCCTGGATGCGGGCGGATTGCTTGTGCGGTATGACCCGAAAGCGCACTCTACGTATGTTTTTAAGAACGACATAGAGGTCCAGCCGCTGGAGACGCTCACGTTCAGAGTCAAGATTCGCGACAAATGGAACATCAATGCTGAGCGTATGACTTTTCTCCAGGAAAAGGTGAATTCCCTGTTTCTGATGACCTCTGGCCGGGCTAGCATAGAAGCCGTTGAGAGTACGCTCAACGGAGCCCTGGAAGCACTTGAGGCCATCATGAAGGAAAGAGGTCCCGAGACATTGAGTCCCGCCTACATTGCCTTCTATCGACGGCAGGCAGACCGTCTGGACGATGTTGAGCGAGACCTGAATCGAGTGGATTCCGCATTGAAACCTTTGGAGACAAAACGCGGGTTCGATATTCCGGCTCCGGACAAGAAGACCACGTGGCTGATCATCTATATGATCCTCGGTTTTCTTGCCCTTGTGAGTTTGCTCTTCTTCTTGCGGTGGTTTGTTCGCTCATCCTAGATTGTGTTGCGGTGGTAAATTTAACCCAGAGTTTGCTCTGGCCGACTATTAAGGGGTTCCATGGGGCTGAATATTAACTTGCTGAAGCTAAGAGAGTACGGGACGGTTTCCGAAATCCGTCAGGACGTGATCAGTGTCACCGGCCTTTCGAACTGCATGAACGGGCAGCTTGTTTTGGTCAGCGACTGTGCTAAGGGCGTTATCGTTGGCTTCGATCTTGAGTATGTTCTTGTGCTGATTGTCCAGATGCACGGGAAAGTGAAGCCGGGGGACACCGTCACCACGACCATGGATGAGTTCAAGGTTCCCGTAGGTGAGGGGCTTCTGGGGCGTCGCGTTAATTCTCTGGTTGAGCCCATTGATGGCCAGGGCATCATCAAGGAGGACACCTCGTATCCTATTTTCAGCACGGCACCCACGGTTTTGGAGCGAGAGCCCTTGAACGAAGTGCTGGAGACGGGCACGAAAATGATTGATATGACGCTGCCGATTGGTCGCGGGCAGCGCATGCTGATCTTGGGTGACCGGATGACAGGTAAGACGACCGTGGGCGTTGACGCCATTGTGAATCAGAAGGGAAAGGGCGTCATCTGCATCTACTGCGGTGTCGGCAAGGCTGAAGCTGCAATCAGTCGAGTGACCGAGGTGTTTGACCAGGAGGATGTCTGGGAATACGGCATCATGGTGACTGCGGGGGCGTCTGATTCCATGGGGCAACAGTACTTGGTACCGTATGTTGCCGCCAGCATCAGCGAGTACTTCATGTACGAGAAGGGAGCCGATGTTCTGCTTGTCTTCGACGACTTCACGAAACACGCCTGGGCCTACCGCCAGATTTCGTTGTTGCTCGAACGTGCCCCCGGGCGCGATGCCTATCCCGGTGATATTTTCTACATTCACTCGCAGCTCGTGGAACGTGCCGGGAAGATGAAGCCGGAATTGGGAGGGGGAAGCTGCACGCACCTTCCCATCGTCGAAACCCTGCAGGGCGATTTCGCGGGTTACATTCCTTCAAACATTATTTCCATGACAGATGGACAGGTGTTCCTGAATGCCCTGCTGTTTGGTGAGGGCTTTAAACCGGCGGTGGATATGGGGCTGTCGGTGTCTCGTATTGGTAGCAAAGTCCAATGGCCGGCGATGAAGAAGCCGACGGGTATGTTGAAGATTGAGTACGTACGCTTCAAAGAGCTTGAGAAGCTGACGCGTATCAAAGCGGGGCACTCATCTGATATTGACGATCGCCTCCGTCAGGGAAAGATCTTGGAGGAAGTTCTGAAACAGGACCAGAATGCTCCTATTGCGATGGAGGACCAGGTGATGCTGCTGTTCGGATTACAGCATGGGTTGCTCAAGAACGCGGGGCCCGGTGATGTCAATGTTCTCGTGCAGAGCTATATAGATATGGTTCGCTCGAAGCGACCGGAAGTCGTAGAAGAGCTCGTTACGGGCAAGACGATGACCGAGACGGTGGAACAGGGGCTTCAGGACGTGCTTGATATGTTTCTGGACTCTGCTGCAAAGTAGTTGGCTGAGCGTGCGCGAGGCGCACTAAGGTGAAGGCGATGGGAATGAAGATTCCGTTGTTCAAAATCAAGGTTGAAGAGAAGGGCGTGATCCGTGACATCAAGGAGATCATCGTTCGGATCGACGGTCTTCCGACATGCCTTAACGGCGAGATCGTGGACATGGGGGATGGTGTTCGTGGTCTGCTGATGGAATACGACGAGGAGTCAGCCCGCGCGCTTGTGTTGGGGAACACGAGCAAGCTCCGGATGGGCAAGGAGGTTCACGCCATGAGTGAACCTTTCACGATTGGCATGGGCGATGCTTGCATTGGACGCATGATCAACGCGATGGGTGAGCCCCTTGATGAGCACGGGGCCATGGAAACCGTTGATCGTATGCCCGTCTTTCGTGACTCACCGTCTCTCATGGACCGATCGCCGATTACCGAGATGCTGCATAGCGGTACGAAGATCGTGGACATGTTGACGCCCATTGGCAAAGGGCAACGCCAGCTCATTCTCGGAGATCGCATGACGGGGAAGTCCTCGGTGGCGATTGACGCTATTCTGAACCAGAAGGGACGTGATGTTGTATGCGTCTACTGTTGCATCGGAAAATCGGTGTCTGGCCTTGAAAAGGTCATGTCCATGTTCCACGAGACCCAGGCGTTGGACTACACAACCGTTGTGGTTGCGACCGATAACGCCCCTGTTGCGGAGCAGTACATCTCGCCCTTTACGGCTTCGTCGGTCGGTGACTATTTTGCCCGACGGGGGCGTGACGTTCTTGTCGTGTTCGATGACATAACCAAGCACGCCTGGGCGTACCGCCAGATATCTCTTCTTCTGGATCGTCCCCCGGGACGTGAGGCCTATCCCGGTGACATCTTCTACGTTCACACACAACTCATGGAGCAGGCTGGGTGCTTCAACGAGAACCACGGAGAGGGCACCATGACGTTCATGGCGCTTGCGGAGACTCAGCAGGGAGATTTGACGGGGTACATACCGTCAAACTTGGTGTCGATGTGTGACGGTCAGATTGTGTTGAGCAGTGCCGTCTATGCGGAAGGTGCACGCCCTGCTGTCGATGCTCAGCTTTCGCTCTCTATCGTTGGCGGCCGTGCCCAACCGCCGATTCTCAAGGCGCTTTCAAGCACCCTTCGTGCCGACTACGCGAATTTTGTTGAGATTGCACGATTGAGCCGTCTTTCTGCTGGACTATCGGATAGCGCTGCTGCCGCGATGAAGAAGGGGGAGTCAATCAGGGCTGTGTTCCAACAGGGCCACCACGAACTGTCAACGCTCTCTGAGATGGTCCTACAGCTTTATGCCGTACACCACGGCTATTTGGACGAGGTGTCCCCGAGCGGCAAGGTTGCCTTCTGTGACCAGATACTTGGGTTTACACAGGAGCATGCGCCGGCGCTCATCCGGTCCATTGAGGAGCATCAGGAGTTGACCCCCGACATTGAAGATGGGTTAGCCCGCATTGTGAAGGAGTATTTTGCTCATCTAGAGCATGAGGCCGCATCGCTGGGGACTGAATCTTGAAGCTGACCGTACTCAGTCCGAAGCAGACCATCTTTGAAGGAGATGCAAAGAGCGTCTTTCTTCCGGGGGATCTTGCAGAATTTGAGATATTGGATTACCATGCGCCAATCGTGAGTCTGCTTCGCGCCGGAAACGTGCTTGTTGATTGGGAAGAGAAGATTCCGATTCGCCGGGGAATGATTAAGTTCGACCAGAACGAATGTATGATTCTGGTGGAGGAGGAGTCCCAGGAGTTGAGCGCGATTTCGGGTGCTGCAGAGGAAGGAAGCTAGCGAGCAGGGCAATATGGAAAGTTTTATCATATTTCTGGTGATGTTTGTGACAATCATCGGCCCCTCTGCGGTCATTGCCGCGATAGGCTACGCCAGTATTCGTGCGTTGGGGCGCAATCCATCGGCTGCGGCAAAGATCCTACAGGCCATGATCATTGCATTGGTGTTTTCGGAAGCGATCGCGGTGATCGCATTGTTGATTTTGTTCCAGATTTTCGGAAGAGGGTAGTCCTTGTCTGTGGGCTATTGATAGCAGGTTAACGAGAAACGGACATCGTGTTTCCGTCTGTGAGAGAGGTGAATGATGCAGGAAGTACTTAAAGTCACGATTCCGATCATTGTCATACACGTGGTCGTGTTGGCGGCATTGGTTGGGTTTATTCGTGTGATCATTGTAGGGCATGCGAAGCGTGCCACCACGCGCGTGAAGCAGGTCGAGGATGAGGTTCGCAAGAAGGAAGAAGATATCAAGCGTGAGATTGAGGACCATGAAAAGGATTTTGCCGAGCGGAAATCAGAGTCCGAACGGCAGCTTCAGGCGCAAAGTGATGAAGCCAAGCGCGAGGCGTCGCGTCTGAAAGAGCAGTCTATTGCTGAGGCCAAGAAGGAAAGCACCAAGATTACTGAGCAAGCGCATAAGAACGAGCAGAAGATTCGAGACCAGATCGCTCGCCAGATGGAAGAGAAGACGGTTGAGTACGGAGGTCGTGTCTTCAAGTTGGTGTTCAGCGACCTGATGACGGGTGACCTGAACAAGCTTTTTATTGACGAGCTCATTGACGCTCTGGACGAAATCGAGAAGGGCTCCATAACCGTCGATGTTCCTGAGGCGGAAATTATCTCGAGTCATACGCTTGATGAGGAACAGAAGGCTCGCTTGGAGCGCATCCTGCGCGAGAAGTTCAATGAGGCCGCAACCATCACCGAAACGACCGATGAAGCCCTGCTCGGCGGCCTTGTTCTGAAGATGGGTAGTCTTGAGATTGATGGCAGTCTACGCAACCGCTATCAGGAGGCCGTGAATGAGGTGAAGAAGGAGGCCCACGTCGCGGCATAGGGCGCAACGGGGCCGATACCATGCAGCTTCATGAATTAAGAAAAGAACTGAGCTTCAACCACGAGCTTCTTAGTCTTGTTGAGACCCTGAAGAATGTTGCGGGGTCGCAGTATCACGTCATGGAGAAGAAGAAGCAGCGGTTCGATGCATTCATGGATGCTTTTTCCGGATTCTTTCGGGTTGTCGATCTCGTCGATGTTGTCAATCCCCTGGTGAGCGTCGACAGCGACATCACGGGGGTCATGATTGTGACTTCCGATTCGGGGTTCATGGGAGGACTAAACTCAGGGGTCATCCGTGCGGGCTTCAGGGCCATTGAGAACACCCCTGTTGAGAATACGCAGCTCATTGTCATTGGAGATAAGGGCGCGGGGGCTCTTTCCGATCAGCCCCGGAAGTTTAAGCTCTTTGGCGGCATCGAGCAGGATACAATC
>JABGOW010000310.1 GCA_018645275.1 Verrucomicrobiota bacterium | reverse complement strand
TCTCAGCGGCGGCAGACTATCGCGACGCTATTGTGGAGAACGACTGGACGGTAACCAGTACGATGGTCGGCTTTCCGCAGGAGGATTACTCGACGCTCGAGAGCATTCGCAAAACCGGCGGGATTATGCCGGATGACTGTTGGGAGCAGAACCGGGCTCTGGTTTTGGACGCCATTAAAGTGACGGCCGAGCTCGGCGCGCCCTATCTTTCGACACACGCCGGTTTTATTGATCACAACGATGCCGATGGATACGCCAGGTTTTGCACCCGCATACGTGAGCTCGCGGATGCAGCACAGGCTTCAGGGATTACGCTGCTAATGGAGACGGGCCAGGAGACGGCAGCCGACTTGAGACGTTGTCTGGAAGATCTGAATCACAACGCGCTGGGAGTCAACTTCGATCCGGCAAACATGATCCTCTATGGTAAGGGAAATCCTGTAGATGCCGTGAGGGTTTTGGGGCCGTGGATCCGACATGTCCATATCAAGGACGCGGTGGCTTCCAGCCAGCCCGAAGCGTGGGGCCAGGAAGTGCCCTGGGGTGATGGTGATGTCCGCTGCGAAGCGTTTCTGGCGGCCCTGGCGGAAGTGGGCTACGATGGAGCCTTGGCGGTTGAGCGCGAAGCAGGTAAAGACCGAGTGCCCGATATTGCGCTTGCGGTAACGCGACTAAGAGAGGTGACATGATGACCGAACAGAAACAGACGTTTATCCAGACTCGCTTGGCGACCATGATGTTCCTGCAGTTCTTCATTTGGGGAGCATGGTATGTCACCTTGGGCACCTACCTCTCCAAGGGGCTTGGTTTTGACCCGGCGCAGATTGGGCGTTCCTACAGCGCTATGCCCTGGGGCGCCGTTGTGGCCCCGTTTATTGTCGGCATGATCGCTGACCGGTTTTTTCCAGCCCAGAAGGTGATGGCCTTCCTGCATATCGTCGGCGGCTGCGTCCTGTTCTATGCCGCCTCGATTACGCAGTCCGTTGCCCTGTTCTGGGTGCTGATCGCTTATGCCATCTGCTACAACCCCACCTTGGGGCTGGTCAACGCGATCTGCTTCAGCAAGATGGATAACCCGGAGAAGCAGTTTCCGGCCATTCGCGTATTTGGAACAGCGGGCTGGATCATCGCGGGGTTGATTATTGGCTTCATGAAGGTTGAAGATCAGAACCTTCCCATGAAGATTGCCGCTGCTTCATCGTTGGTTCTGGGGGTGTTCTCGCTCTTTCTGCCCAATACGCCGCCAAAGTCCCTGGGACACAAGGTTACCGTCAGCGATGTGCTTGGACTGGGAACCCTCAAGCTTCTAAAGGACCGTTCATTCGCCGTGTTTGTTGTCGGCTCACTGCTGATTTGTATCCCACTGACGTTCTATTACAACTTCACCAACATGTTCCTCAATGATGTCGGCGTTGCTAACGCAGCAGGAAAAATGACGATGGGGCAAATGTCTGAAGTGGCTTTCATGATCGTGATGCCCTTCTTCTTCGCGAAGCTCGGGGTGAAGAAGATGCTCCTGACTGGAATGCTCGCCTGGGTGGGGCGCTACATTCTCTTTGCATTCGGTAGCCCGGATTCCCTGGTCTGGATGTACTACCTCGGGATTGCACTCCACGGTATTTGCTACGACTTCTTCTTCGTAACGGGCCAGATCTATGTGGACAAGACGGCACCGAAGGCCATTCAGGCGCAGGCGCAAGGCTTCATTGCCTTCATCACCTACGGTGTTGGCATGGTGATCGGCTCCAACCTGTCCGGCTTGGTGGCGAAGCACTTCACGGCCGTCAACACATCCACAGATGGTGTCATCAGCAGCGTCATGGACTGGCAGCGCATTTGGCTGACACCCGCCCTTCTGGCGGGCTGCATCCTGATTCTCTTCGCGGTCCTCTTTCGCGAGCAGGAGAAGGCTGAGCATTCGGCAGAAGGCGATGTTGGGGAAGGAGAGTAGGGGAGAATCGCTTCGCCACGCTGAATCACATAGTCGACCTCTGCGCAGCCTTCCCGCGATTTCCGGTGCCAGTAGTGCAAAGATGGTGCGATTTGAGTCATCTTCTCATGACACGCCACCATACGTTCAATTAATCAAGGGTGTTTCGGTTCCAACATATCAATTAGTCAGAGTTAGAGGGACAAGTAGGGGCGGGACATCGGGGCTGTGATGGAACGAAGCATCATAGCAGACCTGTCCCTTTTTTCTTTCTTCTCCTGTCCATGAGGAGCGCCCGAGATGTCTCGACTTCGCTCGACATGACAGCAAGCCTTAGGAAAGTGTCATCCTGAGCGCAGCCGAAGGATCTCATGCGACAAGCAGAGCGAAAAACGGGAGAATATCCAAAAAAGCGGTCATTGACTAACTCCGAGAGCAGGATCATAACTAGACCCCAGCCGAAAAAGGGCTGAACGAGAAACGAATCCAGATTCATAAGGGGATTCAACCGCAGATGGGCGCGGATGGGTACGGATATGGAGAAGTTTGGGCCACCATAGGGCTTTTTGGCTCTCTGATAGCCAGATTTCTGCATCACCATCATCCTTTATCCGTGTAATCCGCGCCCATCTGTGGTCAAGAAGCTCTTCGGATGGGGGCTAACTAGGTACCTCCATTTCAACGAGGAAGTAAGGGGGCAGGATGAACCAGACTATGGTCATTTCGGTGATGGATCGGGATCGCCCCGGAATCGTAGCAGATGTCACCGAAGGCATTGGTGCGCTTGGCGGGAACCTCGCCGATCTGCGTGAGTCCGTATTGTGCGGGTATTTTACGATGATACTCAGCGCCGCGTTCCCTGCCGATGTGTCGGTCGAACAGGTTAAACAGGCGCTGACGGAAGGTAACACGCTCAACGTCTCGATCGCGCCGACAGAGGGTTCTCTGACGGAACCGGAAGACTCCTGTCATGCCTACGTTCTCACGGCAGCCGGACAGGATCGTGTCGGATTGGTTGCGCAGGTATCGCGTTTCTGTTGCGAGCGAGGTGTCAATATTCTCGACCTGGCCTCTCACGTCGACTCCTCCCGGTACACCATGATGCTGCTTCTCGACCTATCGAGTATCCATTCGATAGAGACGTTTAAGACAGAACTGGTCAGCTTCGGAAACACCTCCGGCCTGAGCCTTGATCTGCAACACAACGATCTGTTCAGGGCAACGAACGAAATCTAGACGAAGGAAATCCCATGATCAGGCCCGACCAAATTCTCAAGACCGTTGAAATGATCCAGAAAGAGAACTTGGATGTCCGCACCGTCACCATGGGCATCAGCCTTCTGGACTGTCGATCCGGGGATGCTGAAACAACCGCAAACAACATCCGAGATAAGATCAGAAACCTTGCCGGGAATTTTGTGAGTACGTGCGACGAGATCGGTGGCAAATACGGAGTGCCGGTAGTGAACAAGCGTATCTCCGTGACGCCGATTTCACATGTCGGGGCTGGGTTTTCGAGAGATGGCTTCGTGAAGCTGGCCAGGGCTCTCGATCAGGCCGCAGCGGAAGTGGGAATTGATATCATCGGCGGTTTCTCTGCCAACGTCGAAAAAGGAATAAGCCAAGGCGATGCCATGCTGATTGACGCCGTACCCGAGGCGCTATCAACCACCGCCAGAGTATGCGCATCAATAAACGCGGGCTCCACACGTCACGGAATGAACATGGATGCCGTTGCCCGACTCGGACAGATCGTCAAAGAGACGGCAGAGGCAAGCAACGAAGAGTGCGGCTTTGGCGCGGCAAAATTGGTCGTGTTTTCCAACCAGCCCGGTGATAACCCATTTATGGCTGGCGCCATTCACGGCCTTGGCGAAGCTGAAGCCGTAATCAACGTCGGGGTCAGTGGGCCGGGCGTTATTGCTCGTGCCCTTGAACGTAAGATTGCAGATGAAGGTGCCAAGAACCTTGGGCTTGGTGATCTGGCTGAGGAGATCAAACAGGCGACTTTTCGTGTGACACGCTGTGGCGAATTGATTGGCCGGCAGGTTTCCGACGCGATTGGGCTTCCCTTCGGCGTCGTGGATCTCTCGCTTGCGCCAACGCCTCTTGTCGGTGACAGCGTTGGTGAGATCCTGAAGATCCTTGGTGTCGACAAGATTGGCGCCCCTGGGTCTACGGCAATCGTAGCGATGCTCAACGATGCCGTTAAGAAGGGCGGCACCTTCGCCTCGCAGAGCGTAGGGGGCTTGAGCGGTGCCTTCATCCCCGTTATGGAAGACTCAGAGCTTGCGGCAGCGGTCTCTGACGGCAGCCTCGTCCTTGAGAAACTTGAAGCCATGACCTGCGTCTGTTCCGTTGGACTCGATATGGTTCCCATTCCCGGCGATACCTCCTGGGAGACCATTGCCGCCATTATGGCTGACGAACTGATGATTGGCGTTATCAACAGCAAGACGACTGCCGCGCGACTGATTCCCGTTCCCGGGAAGAAGGCGGGCGACTTTGTCTCCTTCGGAGGACTGTTTGGTGAGAGCGTCATCTTGCCTATTCGAAACACAGGCGAATCCAATCGCTTCGTTCACTTCGGCGGTAGAATCCCCGCGCCCATCCACAGCCTGAAGAACTGAAGCGGGCGCTTCATGAGAAATGGCCGGCGATGGGTGTTGCCGGCATTTCGTGTCTCCCAGACTCAGCCTCTTGCTTTGCTCTTTCGAGCAACTCCCTCACGTTGGCGTTCTCGCGCTTCTTCTGAACTCTGAGGGGGGCATTCCCAGTTTGATCTTCATCTGCTTAGAGAAGTAGTTGGGGTCTGCGTACCCGCACTGGGCTGCGATTTCCGCCATGGAAAGGGGCGTTTCTCGAAGCATGGCGACGGCGTTCTGCAGGCGCATGGCCGTGATGTAATCAGTGAGCGTTGTTCCGGTGCTCTGTCGGAAACGACGGGCGAGCGTAGAGCGGTGAATTCCCAATTCGTCGGCCAAGTGTTCAACGCTGAATGCGGGGTCTGGCCAGGATGCGAGAATGAGCTCAGTTGCCCGCTCGATAAGTGTTGCGTGTTTACGACTCTCTGCGTCGGTGGCGTGGTGCTGGGCGGCAACACAGAGAAGTTGGTAGACGAGTGCTGAGGCGCTGATCTCGTTTTGCCGTCCGGGTCCCTGGATCATGCACTCAAGTGCGCTGATGTAGTTGAGCGGTGCCGGCCCGACTTTATAGATGCCCTGCGTGAATCCGAATGACCTGACGATCTGCTCGGCCATCGGACCATCCATGGTCCACCAGCAGTACTCCCAGGGCTCATCAAGGGCATAGAGAATTTGCTCGGAACCGGGAAGATAGATCCCAATCTGCTCTGGATCGAGCTGATGCTTGCCGCCGCCGATCTCGATACCCCCTTTGCCGCGGAGGCCCCAGTAAATGGCTACATGATGGACTCTGAAGACCTCATCGGCCCACCCGGGGGGCACGGTATGATGCCCCACGCTACGCGCGCTGAAGGGCATCCCTTCTGCTGGGGCATCTCTGAGGCGGAATCTTGCATATTTGCATTTCGTCGTCACGATATTCCAGATGCTGCTACGAAACTACCGTTGTTGAATAGGAGTACTATGAGATAGTATAGATCAACTGCGTCACCAGAATCAAGTATCGGAGGTCTATGAACGTGTATGAGCTTACGGCGCTACTCGCCGCCTTTTCTGTTCTCGCCACGACATCACATGCCGGCAAACTGGCGGCCAGCAAGGAGGATGGATCGGTCCGGGTGACGGTGGATGGTAACGTCTTCACGGCGTATCACTACAACGCTGCCGACCGGCCGTTCTTCTATCCCCTCATTGCACCCACGGGTGACAACATCACCCGACACTGGCCGATGAAGGACATCAACAAGGACGAGGAGCGTGACCACAAACACCACCGCTCGCTCTGGTATACGCATGGTGATGTCAATGGCCATGACTTCTGGACGGAGGGACGGGGACCGAAGATTGTCCAGACGGCGCTGGCGGTTGAGTCACGCACGGACAAGGTGGTGATCGCCTGCGAAAATGAGTGGCACGCGAAGAACGGCACTATTGTCTGTACAGATAGCCGCACGCATACGATCACGACGGATGCAGACAGCCGCATCATTGACTTCGAGATCACGATCAAAGCCAGTCACGGAAAGGTTGTTCTCGGCGACACCAAAGAAGGCTCCATGGCATTCCGCGTTGCGCCGACACTTCGGACAAAGGGCAAGGTCGCGAAGGGCAACATGCTCAACAGCGAAGGCGTCAGCGGCAAGGCCGCGTGGGGCAAGAAGGCTAAATGGTGTGATTACTATGGCCCGCTAAACGGCAAGACCGTCGGCATTGCCATCATGGATCACAAAGCGAACCCACGTCACCCCACCACCTGGCATGCCAGGGATTACGGCTTGTGCTGCGCGAATCCATTTGGTCTCTCCTACTTCGAGAAAAAGCCGCGCGGCACGGGCAACATGGAGATCAAGGCGGGCGAGAGCGTTACGTTCAAGTACCGCGTCCTAGTTCACGAGGGGACTGCGGAAGAGGCGGATGTTGAGCAGCAGTATGAGCGCTATGTCGGCGTAGGCGCCGACGAAGCGTTGACACCCCTTTTCAACGGAGAGGATTTCACCGGTTGGAAGGTTCCGGCAGACAACATCTGGTGGAAGGTCGAGCAGGGCGAGATCCGCTGCAAGAGCGGGCCGAAGAAGAAGGGGTCCACGCTCTGGTCAGAGAAGCAGTACAAGAACTTCATTGTCGAATTTGACTTCAGGATGGGTGACGGGGTTGTTGACTCGGGTATCTTTCTGCGCACATCGAAGCAGCAGGTCCAGATCGGGAACTCAGGCAGCAAGAAGCGTGACATGACCGGCTCGGTGTACGTGCCGGGCAATGGCTATCCACTGGAAGCCGAAGGGGTGAAGGATCTCCTTAAGCTCAAGGACTGGAACACGATGAAGGTCAAGGTGGTCGGCAAGGTCTACACGATCACACTCAACGGCACACAAGTGCTTGTCTACGACGACCAGACCGGCAAGGCGGTCGAAGCCGGGACGATAGGATTTCAGCTGCATCCCGCCAGGAATATGGCGATCGACTTTCGGAATATTGAGATTGGTGAATTGTAAGGTGTCCTAAAATTTCCAGCAGGTCTGTCATCCTGAGCTTGCCGAAGGATCTCAACGCGTGTTGAGTACGTGAGATCCTTCGGCAAGCTCAGGATGACAAGCATACGTTGAGATCAGCACAATATGTTGGGATACATGGCGACAGGCAGGAGAAGTTCGACGCTCCACAGCACCGGACACGTGTAAGCAGGTCGGTTAAAAACACCCCGGGAATTCCGTAAGGACAGGGTTATGAAGTTTTCACTCTGCAATGAGATGTTTGAGGATGTCCCGCTGAGCGAGGTCTGCTCGACCGCTCGATCATTGGGATATCACGGACTGGAACTCGCCCCCTTCACGCTTTGCCGGAACGCGTACGAATTCTCCGTCGATGCGCGCAAGGAGGCTGGGCGCATTGTCAGGGATCACGGATTGGAAGTCGTGGGGTTGCACTGGCTCTATGTTGGAACCGAGAACATGCATATGACCTCCCCCTGCAAGACGCTATGGTCCGCAGCCCGTGACTACCTGGAGGCGCTGATCGGTATTTGCGCGGACATGGACGGAACGGTTCTGGTCATTGGATCGCCGAACCAGCGGTCGCTCACGGATGGCCAGTCTTACGAGGACGGCTGGCACCGTGCCACGGCACTGTTTGAGTCCGTGTTGGATGCGGCGGCTGAGCGCAACGTGACGCTCTGCGTTGAGCCGTTGTCTCCCAAAGAGACCGACTTCCTCAATACGGTTTCAGACGGGGTGAAGATGGTGCACGAACTGGATCATCCGAACTTCAAGGTCCACCTCGATGTGAAAGCGATGTCTGCAGAAGACGGTGAGGTGGCAGAGATTATCCGGGCAACGCGCCTTGAAGACATAGGCCACTTTCACGTGAATGACCCCAACTTGTATGGCCCGGGCATGGGAGATGTTGACTATGGTCCCATTGCCGAGGCGGTCAACAAGGTCGGCTGGGACAAGTGGCTTTCCGTGGAGGTCTTTAAATACGACCCGGATCCCCTGACGATTGCAAGAGAAAGTATGGATTGTTTAAAACGGTATTGGTAGAAGGAGGCATGATGACGGTGAACAGAAGAGAATTCCTGAAGCGGTCAGCTGCATTCGGTTCGGTTATGATTCTCCCGAGCAGCAGGGCATTCGGTGCCAACGAGCGGCTTGCCGTGGGGATGATGGGCGTAGGCAGCAAGGGCACGGGAACCATCGGGCAAGTGCTGGGCGCCGGATGCGATGTTGTCGCCGTATGCGATCCTGACAAGCAGCACATGGCCCGCGCAGCCAAGCGTGCTGGCGGTAGCGTCAAACAGTACCAGGATTTCAGGGATATGCTTGAGGATGAATCAATTGACGCGATCGTGATGTGCACCCCGCACCACTGGCACGCACTCGGAACGGTTATGGCCTGCCAGGCGGGTAAAGATGTCTATGTAGAGAAGCCGGCCAGCCATTCGATCTGGGAAGGCCGCAAGATGGTTGAAGCGGCCCGGAAATACGATCGCATCGTTCAGGTCGGTGCGCAGCAACGGTCGGACCCGGCCCTAATCGAGATGAAACGCATGATCGCCGCCAAAGAGATCGGAGAGGTGCAGTGGGCCCATGCGCTCTGGTACGCGAAGCGCGGTTCCATCGGCAAGGTCTCCGAACCAACCCAGGTACCCGAGCATATCGATTACGATCTCTGGTGCGGTCCGCGCGAGAAGGTTCCGCTGATGAGAAGGAAGCTGCACTATGACTGGCACTGGCGCTGGGAATATGGCAACGGTGATATGGGCAATCGCGTGATTCACAACATTGATGATGTCCACCATGTCCTCCAGCTCAACGACAACGTGCCGACGCGCATGATGGCCTTTGGCGGGCGGTTCGGCAACAACGACGATGCCAACACGCCCAATACCGAAGTCATCGTTTTGGACGGCAAGGTCCCCATCATCGCCAGTAGTCGAAACCTGCCGCTGCTCAATCCCACCACCGGAAAGGCGGTCGGCCCATCTGTCTATCGCAGGTTTGGAAAAGGCCTACGGTTTACGACATTGATCAAATGCGAGGGCGGCTTTTTTGCCGTAACACGAGGCGGCGGCAAAGTCTATGATAATGACGGAAAGACCATCAAGAATGTAGCGGGCGATGGTGGCGGCGGTCATATGCGGAACTGGGTCGATGCGATCAAATCCCGTAACAAGGCAGACTTGAATGCCGAAATCGAACAGGGTCACCAGGGCTGTTTGCTTCTGCACACCGGCAACATCAGCTACCAGGTCGGTCAGCAGGCAAGTTGTGACGCGGTGAGCAAACAGGTCGCCGGCATCGAGGAGGCGGAATCCATTTGGGGAGACACCATTGAGCACCTCAAGAGCCACAATATAGACCTTGCCAAGGAGCGGCCCACGTTGGGTCCTTGGCTTACGTTCGATCCCAAGCAAGAGCGCTTCACCGGCAACCACGCCGATGCGGCCAATGCGCACGTCAAGGAGCACTATCGCAAAGCATTCTCCATACCAGAACAGGTGTAGGCGCTGTTGCCCAGATCGGGTGCGCCACCCGCCAGTGGCGCACGATCAGACGCAGGCCACTCTAAGAGAAAAAGGAAGCAAGACATGACTCAGCTCAATCAGAAAGACCTATTGGAGCAGGCGCAGCAACAGGGCGGTTTGAGGCGTTTTCTTGTCTACGCGCGGCTTTCGGGCCCAGGTTGGCTACAGGGCGCCATCACGTTGGGCGGCGGATCTCTTGCGGGGGCGCTCTATCTTGGAGTCATCGCCGGCTTTGGCCTGCTCTGGCTACAGCCTCTCGCCATGGTCTGCGGCATTATCATGCTTTCCGCGATTGCCTACGTGACGCTCTCAACCGAGAAGCCGCCATTTGGCCTCGTTAACCGGCATCTCTCCCCTGCTCTCGGATGGGCTTGGCTGATCGCCACTGTTATGGCCAACGTCGTCTGGTGCATGCCGCAATTCAACCTGGCTCGCGCAGCAATCCAGCAGAACCTGCTTCCATCTGTGGGCGATAGCACGCTCTGTACGCTCGTCATTGCAATCCTGCTGCTCGTAATAGCCTTTGCGGCCAATGTCCTCTACGAGTCCGAGGGCCGCGGCGTCCGCTGGTTCGACCGTATCATCAAGACCATGGTCGCACTCATTGTCCTCTCGTTCTTCGCGGTCGTTATCGCACTGAGTCGAAATGGTGCGCTACCATGGCATTCCATTCTGCGGAACCTGATACCAAATCCGGCGCTTCTGCTGCGACCAGCGGATGGCTATGCCGACCTGATCGCCAATGCGTCACAGCCGGCGTGGTGGACGGCCAAGATCGTCAGCGACCAGCGGGATATCATCATCACCGCTTTTGGTACGGCTGTCGGCATTAACATGACATGGCTATTGCCCTATTCGCTGCTCAAGAAACGTTGGGGGCGCGCACACCGTGGCCTCTCGATCGTCGACCTCTCGATTGGCCTCTTCATACCCTTCTTCCTGGCGACGAGCTGTGTCGTACTGGCCTCGGCCTCGCAGTTCCACACCAAGACAGACGATGTGCCCCCGGGCGCAGGCGCACCGACCATCGCCCAGCTCGCGGAAGCACACCCCGGGCCCCCCAATGCTGCTGATCAGGAATTGGCCCTGATGCTCGTCAAACGAGACAACTTCCAGCTTGCAACGACCTTGGAACCGCTTGCCGGCCGAGTCGTGTCACAAACCATATTTGGCATCGGGGTCCTGGGAATGGCCCTATCCACAATCATCATTCTGATGCTGATGAATGGACTCGCCTTCCAGGAGCTCCTGGGACGACCGGGGAGCAAAGGCGCACACTACATCGGGTGTGCCGTTTCTGGACTCGCCGGAGCGACCGGGCCGTTCATCTGGACCGGCGCGGCAGCAGCAGCCCTGGCCATTCCAACTTCCGTCATTGGCGGATCGCTGATCCCCATTGCCTACTTCACCTTTCTGCTCATGATGAACTCTAAGCGGGTTCTGGGAGATCAACGCCCCAAGGGTGTGGCCCGCGTTGTGTGGAACGCGCTCATGGGGTTTGCTACGGGGGTTGCCACCCTGGGATCCGTCTGGGTCCTCTACGGCAAGGTGGACCTCGCTAGCTGGAAGGGCATCATTCCTGCGGCCGGACTTGTTCTCCTTGCCGCACTGTTCGCCATCGGCACCATTTCGTTCATAAAGAGTGAGAGGCAGGCATGAAGTTTGGAATCATTGGCGCGGGTGCTATCGGAAAGTTGCACGCCGAGGCAATCAAGGAGATGGCGACGGGCGAACTGTTTGGTATCGCCGACCTGCGACCGGAATCTGCCCAGGCCTTGGCTGAGCAACACGGTGTGTGTGCATTCGCGTCGGTCGAGGAGATGCTGCAACAGCCGGAACTCGATATTGTAACCATCAGTACCCCTTCTGGTGCTCACTACGAGCCCGCTCTGGCGGCACTCGAAGCAGGCAAACATGTCGTGGTCGAAAAGCCGCTTGAGATCACCACCGAGCGCATCGACGGTATGATGAAGACCGCCGCTGACCGGGGCCTCTGCCTTGCGGCCATCCTCAACCGTCGGTTCACGCCCGCAATGGATGCGTTCAAGACCGCCGTGGACAATGGCCGACTGGGCCGCATCACCTCTGCCTCCGCGTATATCAAGTGGTACCGAACACAGGAATATTACGATATGGCCGGCTGGCGTGGCACATGGGCGCTGGACGGCGGTGGGGCATTGATGAACCAGTCCATTCATGCCATCGACCAACTCCTCTATCTGGCCGGTCCCGTTGAATCCGTTCAGGCCATGACCGCCTGTGTCGAGCACACCAACATTGAAGTTGAGGATCTTGCGGTGGCCATGCTGCATTTTGCCAACGGTGCCATGGGCGTCATAGAAGGCAATACGTGTTCCTGGTCAAAGGAGGGGCATCCTGTTCGCATACAACTCTGTGGAACGGAAGGATCCGTATTTCTTGCCGACGAGCGGATAGAGGC
>JABGOW010000062.1 GCA_018645275.1 Verrucomicrobiota bacterium | reverse complement strand
CTGGCCGCCCAGCCCGCTTTCTCGTTTGAGTCAATTGATGTCACCGCATACCCCTACGCCACCCTCCCCCGTTCCTCCCGCCCCTGCGCAGAGGTGCTTCAACGCTGGCATCCCGATCGGCTGGGCCCCATGCTGGACGCTGCAGGGGCACACCGAATGATGATCAAGGCAGAACGCATCGCCATGCGATTAGAGCAGGCTCCTGCTGATCAGGTGCTCTACCGCGAAGTGCTGGGTGCCTTCGGCTATAAGCAGAACACATCGGTCTGCCGTGAGCTGGCCGAGCGGGTGCCCTATGCCGCAATCCGCGAGATGGACGCACTGACGGGATACGCGGTGCTCCTCGGCGTCTCCGGTTTACTCCCGAGCAAGCCACGGCCACGCTGGGATGCGCAGACACGTGAGTTCATTCGGCACGTGTGGGATGCATGGTGGCCACAGCAGGCCCAGTGGCAGAATGTCCTACTCCCGAAACGCGCCTGGACGCTTTCAGGCGTTCGACCCCAAAACCACCCCGCCAGAAGATTCGCGGCTGCAGCAAGCTTCGCGTGCTGCCCGGAATCAGCCAGTGCACGACTCTCAGCCATACCCACAACGACTCCCGATTCCTGGCGTGAGGCCGTTGCAGCCCTCTTTGCTGCGGCATCCCCGCTAGACTACTGGCAGTCTCACATCAGCCTGGGGTCGAAGCTCCGCGACAACCCCATCGC
This sequence comes from Verrucomicrobiota bacterium, assembly GCA_018645275.1. GTDB lineage: Bacteria > Verrucomicrobiota > Kiritimatiellia > UBA8416 > UBA8416 > JABGOW01. Next base: position 11,427 of record JABGOW010000062.1, on the reverse strand, counting down.
CATCGTTGGCCAACCTCGCCTTTCCGCACTCAATGGAAATGTGATCCTGCCCTTCCTTGCGGCCTCGGGCCAGCCAACCGCTTCACTAATCCGGGCGCTTCCCCCGGAACAGAATAACGCCATCATCCGCCAAACCGCACACGCCCTTTTCGGCCGAGACCATAATCCTCTCCTCTACAGCAAGAGCGGTCTCCGGCAGCAGGGCATCATGCAGATTTTCCATGATTTCTGCCTCAACGATCGCTCTGGCTGTCAGGAATGCGAGTTTCCACGCGCGCTACAGTAGATCCCCCTCACCCTTTTTACTTGATAAGCAGCGCTCTGCTCCTAGATACTCGCCAGCACACATAACGGAAGGAAGCTTACTATGGGTTGGTTTACTACATCCTCCACAAAGGGGGACAAGAATGCGGCAAAGGGGCTTTTTGTCGTATGCCCCGGCTGCAAATCCCACATTTTCGAGGAGGAGCGGAAGAATAACCTGAAGGTTTGCCCGAAATGCAACCATCACGACCGCTTGACCTACAAGGAGCGTTTGGACCTCATCATAGACCCGGGGACCTTCCGCGAGTTCAATAGTCACATCTCAACGACCGATCCCCTCGAATTCGTCGACGGCAAAGGAAGCTATGCCGACAAGGCCGCCCAGGCAAAAGCCAAGACGGGCATGAACGAAGCGATTGTCACCGGAAGCGGCAATATCAACGGGATCCGTGTCGTCATCGGCGTCATGGATTTTCGTTTTCTTGGCGGAAGCCTTGCCAGCGGTACAGGAGAGAAGATTCTGCTCGCGGCAGAACACGCGCTTCGAATGAAACGGGCATTCATTCTCTTCTCCGCGTCTGGCGGGGCGAGGATGCACGAGGGCATCATCTCCCTCATGCAGATGGCCAAAACATGCGCAGGGATCTCCAAGCTCAACAAAGCGAACATTCCCTACATCTCCGTGATGACTGACCCCACCTTCGGCGGGGTCTCGGCAAGCTACGCCACAGTCGGCGACATCAATCTTGCCGAACCGGGCGCCATGATCGGGTTCGCTGGCCGGCGTGTCATCGAGCAGACCATTAAGCAGAAGCTCCCGAAAGACTTCCAGACCTCTGAATACCTGCTGGACCACGGGTTCGTTGATGCGATCGTGAATCGCTCTGAAATGAAGGACTACCTTCACAACGTCCTGATGTACTGCAGCCGCAAGAAAGCCTAACCCAGGGAATCTACGATGAGCCTTGATTTTGAAAAAGAAATAGCTGACGTCGAAAAGCGGATTGCCGAGCTCTCAGCGCTCGACAAGAGCAGGAGCCCCAAGCGGAAAGCGGAGCTCACCTCGCTCAAACGCAAAGTGAAGAGCATGACCAAGAAGGTCTACTCGGAGCTCTCCCCGTGGGACACCGTTCAGATTGCCCGCCATGCAGACCGTCCCCTCCTGCGTGATTTCATTGATGGAATGTGTAGCGAGTTTCTCGAGCTCCATGGTGACCGTCATCAGGGCGATGACAAAGCCATGATTGGTGGTTTCGCCACACTTGGCGGCCAGCGCTGCATGCTTATTGGTATGGTCAAGGGCCGCTCTGTTGAGGAGAAGGTCGAAAGCAACTTTGGCATGCCCAATCCAGAGGGTTACCGCAAAGCCCTTCGTCTCATGAAACTGGCAGAGCGCTATGGACTCCCGATCGTCTGCATGGTTGACACTCCCGCCGCCTATCCAGGCCGGGAAGCAGAAGAGCGTGGGCAGGCGGAAGCCATTGCCCGCAACCTGACCGAAATGGCCGCACTGGAAGTTCCGATCATCGTCGTTGTCACCGGAGAGGGTGGTAGCGGGGGCGCCCTCGGGATCGCCGTGGGCGATGCGATCCTGATGCTACGCTATGCCGTCTACTCCGTCATCCCGCCGGAGGGCTGTGCCGCCATTCTTTGGCGCGATGCCGCAAAGGCCGCTGATGCCGCTGACGCACTGAAAATTACAGCAGACTCCCTGCTTGAGTTTGGCGTGATCGACGAAATTGTTGACGAGCCCGCTGGTGGTGCCCACCGCGATCCCGAAACGACAATCGCTGCAACTCAAGAAGCCATCGTCCGCAACATCAAGAAACTCAAACGGCGTGGCGCAAAGCGTCTTGTCGATCAGAGATACAACAAGTTCGTGAAAATCGGGCGTTTCAAACACGCTCGATCCTAGACGCGCTCCGCGCATAAACCGTTTCATGAAACCCACAACCTGAAAAAGAGGTTATGATGCCAGCAAAGAAGAAGAAGACTACAAAAACGGCGACAAAGAAGACCACTGCTGCCAAAGCAAAACCAACCGCCAAGAAGGCCCCGGCAAAAGCCAAGGCCACTAAGAAACCGGCAGCAAAGAAGAAGAGAGTCACGGTCAGCACCCCGAAAGCACCGGAGAAGAAGGCTGCGCGCATTCCGTTGCGCATTACGGACACAACGCTACGCGATGCCCACCAGTCACTCTGGGCAACACGCATGCGCACCAAAGATATCCTCGGGATCATCGACACCATCGACAATGCGGGTTACTACTCTCTTGAAGTCTGGGGCGGCGCGACCTTCGATGTCTGCCTGCGCTTCCTTCGTGAGAATCCCTGGGAACGTCTACGCCAGATCAAGGCCCGCGCCAAGAAGACGCCGCTGCAGATGCTGCTCCGAGGACAGAACGTTCTCGGCTACAAGAACTACCCGGACGATCTACTCGACCGCTTCGTTGAGCTCGCCTGCCAAAACGGCGTGGACATCTTCCGTGTCTTCGATGCCTTGAATGATACCCGCAACCTTGAGTCGGCCATCAAGTCCGTCAAGAGACACGGCGGCCATGCCCAGGGAACATTGTCCTATACAATCAGTCCCGTCCATACCGTCGAGAACTACGTCAAAGTTGCTCTCGAGCAGAAAGCAATGGGAATCGACTCCCTGGTGATCAAGGACATGGCCGGAATTCTGACCCCCATCCAGGCCGAGAAACTCGTGTCTGCCTTGGTGCGAGACGTAGGCGTTCCCATCCAAATTCACTCCCATGCCACAAGCGGCATGGCGATTGCAACCTATGTTGAAGGCGTTCGCGCGGGTGCGGGTGCAATCGACTGCGCCATCTCGGTGATGTCCAGCTCCAACTCTCAGCCACCGGTTGAGACCATGCTGGCAATCTTCGACGAAACAGACTACCACGCAAACTTGGATGTTAACTGCCTGCGTCAAATCTGTGCATACTTTGAGAAACTCACACCAAAGCGCGCACACGTCAGCAAGCCCCTCAACCCGATTGATCCGGAAATCCTCATCCACCATATCCCGGGCGGCATGATTTCTAACCTGCGCTCACAACTCGAACAGCAGGATGCTCTGGACCGTTTACCGGAAGTGCTTGAAGAGCTGCCGAAGGCGCGCAAAGACATGGGGTATCCGCCACTGGTAACCCCAACCAGCCAGATCGTTGGCGTACAGTCTGTACTCAATGTTCTATCCGGAAAACGTTTCTCCATGGTGACCGAAGAGACTCGGAATTACGCCAAGGGACTATACGGAAGATCACCGGCACCAATGGATCCAAAACTCAAAAAGAAACTGCTGGGAGGCGCAAAGCCAACAACATGTCGCCCGGCAGATCTGCTTGAGCCGATGCTTCCAACCATCACGAACGAGATCGATCCGGAGCTGATTCAGGCGGAAGAAGACATCATTTCATACTGCCTCTTCCCGGAAGTTGCGCTCGACTACTTCAAATGGCGTGCACTCCCAACGGAAGAGCGCCCCTCGCCGCCCGCCGACAGCGAAGGTAAGGCACCTGAGGCCGAAGTTAAAGAAGAGGCACCTCCGACCAAGCGATTCCTAACGGATACCGACTACAAGGAGCTCTCCGCTCTGGCAAACAAAGTGGCCGCGCTGAACCTGAACGAGTTCACGATTCGCCGCAACGACCTCTCGATGAGCCTCAAGGGAAGCGGCATTGCGGCCTCGCAGGGAGACGTTGTGGCCGCTGAAGCTGCGGCAGTTGAGGCCGCTCCCGTGGTTGAAGAGGCCGCTGAAGCCGCACCGGCAGAAGCCGCTATCGAAGGCACCACGATTGATGCTCCCCTTAACGGCACATTCTACCGGTCTGCCGGTCCAAGCGAGCCGAAGTTCTCCGAAGAGGGAGATGCCGTGAAGAAGGGACAGGCCGTTTGCATTGTGGAAGCCATGAAGCTCTTCAATCAGATCAAGGCCCCGTGCAACTGCAAAGTCGTCAAGTTCCTTGCTGAGCATGGTGATGCCGTCACGAAGGGGCAGCCGCTTCTCGTGATCGAAGAGAAGTAGTCACAACAAACTTAGACAAAGAAAGGGCGCTGCCACGAAAATGGCAGCGCCTTTTTTCTTCGTCGGCGTGGATCACACCGATCTGACTCTACAGGTGAAAGCGTAGGCTTCCCATGATCGACGTCTCACCAAAGAAGCTAAACTCTGCCCCCAACGAGACGGTAGGCGCAAGAAAGAGGTCAACCCCACCAATGAATCCGAAAACGTCGTCACCGACGAAGTCGCCGTCCCCGGCGCCTGAGCCAACAGAGCCAAACATATAGGAGACGGCTGGCCCAGCGTAGAGAGCCAGGCTCGTGTCAACGCCCTCTGAGCTCACGGGATGCCGATCGAACATCTCGTACCCAAGCGGAAGCGCCACAGTAAGATCGAACCAGGAGGAGTCACCGTCGCTTGAGTCCGCAGCATACCGTGACAACTCCAGAGTGGGCTTGAACGAGAAGCGGCCTGCCATGAAACTCGGCTCCAAGACATCAACTTCCCACAAATAAGCGCTCACACCCGTCGACACCTTTAGTCCTGCGCTCGAGTCCTCATCCGAATCCGAATCTGCATCCACCTCGGAGGCTCCCAGAGTCAGGAATGCCGTAAACCAGTGAAGGATGTCATATCCCACGTAAATACTCGCTGACGATGCACTCAATACATCATCGTCTCCCTCGTCCATGTCAATCGAACGCTCGATCTCCTCAACGTTGAGGCCAACTGAAAGCCGCTCAGATGGAGGTCGGACGCGTAGTGGCTGACGACTGATGGAGGTGGGGAAGGAGGCGGCAAGCGACATGCTGGCCTGTAGGGCAACAGCAAGGGTTAGGGTCGTGATTCTCATGTGGGGTCCTTTCTTGTTACGACTTCTCGGAGCGCGGCCGTTTTCCAAACAGCTCCATTTGCGCGTCCTTTATAAAACCATAATTCTTGAGCAAGCGAATCACTTGCAACACATCGGACTTCTCGTAGTTCCGGTTGATGTCGACATGGGTGATCAACTCCTCAAGCATCGTGTGGAACGATACAATACCGTCAATCCCGCTCTCCCTCAACACATCAATCGTCTTATCTCGCAATTCCTCAGAGGTAGGCAACCGCGGAAGACACAGCACTTTTGCCATGCTGTTCGACCCCAATAAACCGGCAGCAAAACGAACGGAATCATCCTCGACGAACCGCAGAATGTCTGGGGCCTGCTCGAAGGTTGAGGCGTAGAAGCGCTCGGTGTGCCATCCACGCACACCAACGACAGCGCGTTTGACTGAAACGAATGCATCAGTACCCCAAATAATCCCCTCGGGAACGCGGTGACTGGAAACGGTCGGGTTGTAGACGACGAGGTCGATCTCCTCCTCGGCCTTCTTCTGCCGGCCGGGAACCGCATACTTGCGGGGCTGTCCTACCAGGAACCCAAGACTCTCGAAGTACTCGCGGACAATCCACTCATTGACAGCCGACATGAGGTCTTCCCTTCTCGATCGTTACACCAAGGCCGAAAACGCCGCTTCCAGGGCATCCTCGGGAACATCACAGTTAAACGCAACGGAACCCATCACGTCAGACAGCACGAAAGTTGGAATGGCACTGCGCGCTTTCTTATCGGAAGCCATGGCACTACGTAGCGCTTTCCATGGCACCCCATCTGGGAGCTGAGATCGACCAACAGGCAGCCCCAGAGCCGCAAGAAGCCGCGTAATCCGATCGGCATCCTCACGGCTAAAACCGCGGCAGACACAAGAAAGTTCAGCTGCATACACCATGCCCACAGAAACAGCTTCACCATGCAAGAGCTGACCATAGCCACACGCATTCTCAATCGCGTGCCCCAATGTATGCCCATAGTTCAAAATTGCACGTACCCCGGACTCACGTTCATCCTGGGCAACCACTTCGGCTTTGATCTCACAGCAACGGGAAACGATGGAGGCCAAAACGTCTGGGTCGCGGGCGCGTAGCGGGGCTACATTGGATTCCAGCATCTCGAAGAAGGGCGCATCCCAAATGACGCCATACTTGACGACCTCGGCCATACCGGAGAGGTACTCACGATCTGGAAGCGTCGCCAGTGTATCGAGGTCAACGGCAACTTCAACAGGCTGATAGAAGACCCCCACAAGGTTCTTCCCCTGCGGCAGATTGACGCCTGTCTTCCCCCCCACAGAACTGTCAACCATGGCAAGAAGGCTTGTCGGGACCTGGAGGAACTTCACGCCACGCAGGTACGTCCCTGCAGCAAAACCTGACAGGTCCCCCACGACTCCACCACCGAGGGCGACAACAATAGACCTACGGTCAAGACGCCCCGATATCGCGTGATCAAAAAGCGATTGAATACACTCCAGAGACTTCGAGGCCTCTCCCGCTGGAACCACAGCGCGCTCGACCTTGAAGTTGCGTCGCGTCAGGAGCTCGGCACAGCGATCACCGTAAAGGGGATCCACGTTGGAGTCGGAAACGAGAAGCGCAGTCGTACCACTCCCCTCAGATTGCAGAACCGAATCGAAGCCACGACCGATATGAATATCGTACCCGCGGTCACCCAAATCAACGCGAACTGTCCGACTCACTTCACACACGATACCGTCTCCGTTCCACGCCGTTCATTCTATCAAAGCTAACCAAGAATCTCGCCACGCTGCAGGGAACGCCCACAGACATAGGCACACCCCTGCATCACACGCTTTCCCTGCGGCTGGACTTCGAGCAACCGAAGTGCGCCCGTCCCACACGCCACAAGGGGGCCATCTCCCTTCACATCAAGAACCTCACCCGGAGCACCGCTCTCATCTTCCAGCCTTGCAGTCAACACACGAAGCGTATGCGCGCGCGCACCGGGAACGGCACAGGTGCAGCAAGGCCATGGGTTGAACCCTCGAACCCGATTGTAGATAGCCTCCGCAGACTGCGTCCAGTCTATTCTACCATCCTCTTTCTTGAGTTTTGGTGCATAAGTGGCGCGACTCTCGTCTTGGCACACGCGAGGAGCATTGCCCGCTTGGATCGCGTGAACAGCCTCGCATAGCAATGCCGCACCAGCATCGGCAAGGTTGTCATGCACGCGCCCCGCTGTGTCCGCAGGACCAATCGGAATCGTGCGCTGGAGAACAATGTCCCCAGTATCCATGCCCTCATCCATGTGCATGATTGTGACACCCGTTTCTGCATCACCATTGGCCACTGCCCACTGGATGGGAGCCGCACCCCGATACAGCGGTAGCAGCGAGGTATGCACGTTGATGCACCCAAGGCGGGGAACGGCAAGCACCGTTGGCTTCAGGATCTGCCCATATGCCATAACAACCGCAAGGTCGGGGGACAGCGCGCGTAGCGCCTCCAGCGACGCTTCCGTATTGATGCTCTGCGGTGTGAGCACAGGGATTCCGGAGCCCTCAAGATGAGTTCTGACCGCACACGCTGAGACCTTCAGTTGCCGCCCCTTTGGTCGGTCTGGCTGCGTCACCACGCCGACAACATCGACGCTAGGATCGCTCAGAAGCGATTCCAGCGAAGGACAGGCAATATCCGCAGACCCCATGAAAACAACACGCATCAGCAGTCCTTCTTCTCGCAACTAGTCTTCTGGCCCATTGCATGGTGATAGGCTTTGCAGGCTTCGCAGTTTCCATGCCGCTCACACCCCGGCCATGTGCAGGGACAATCGGGATTCAACTGGTTTTCGGACTCCATAGGTCAACCTCCTCAACTCTGGTAATAGCGGCTAGAGCCTATCACGAGCCCCAAACCAACGCGATGCTATTGTAGCCGGGGTGACGGACTCAGGATACCGAAGAACGCAGTCGCTATTCCCATAGTTTGGGCTACGCTTCGGTAAGGCGTGGGCGACTTGAGCCTACAAGAGCAGTTCGTGCGTTGCGTATGCCGACATCACGGCAATTTTCGCAAACTTGCGAAATAGAGAAGAGAAAACCTGGCCAGGAACGCTGAATGCACCGTTGGCACGCCGCCTGCTATCATATTCTTTGAACGACTATCTTAATGCGGAGCGAGCTTGGAGTGAACCAGAACATGTCAATACTGGCAGACCTTACGGTGCAACGAGAGATACGAAACAGGCACGAGCATTGGCGCTACTATATCCATCGCGCAATGAACGCTGTTCGTAGCGTAGCGATGATCGCTTTCGGCTTCTGGTGCTACACCTACCGCAGCCAGCTCCAATCGTTCTTGGAAAGAGCGCTGTCGCCATAGCCCCCGCCCGCAACCTCCCCGCACTGGATCTTTGCGAGCAGACCTGCCACACTTGGCTCCATGTCAGCCGTTCAACATGTCTATGTTCATGTGCCCTTCTGCAGCGGCAAGTGTGTATATTGTAGCTTCTACTCCGAGCCTTACGACGAGGTACGGGCAACACTCTATCTCAACGCGCTGCAACATGAGTTGGAAGCAACGACACCCGAGCATACGATTGCCGCTAAGACTCTCTACATCGGAGGCGGAACCCCATCTCTGCTGTCACCTGACCAGCTCGACAGGCTGTTCGGGCTTCTGAGAGACCAGCTTGACCTGACCGCCCTGAAAGAGTGGACGATCGAAGGTAATCCAGGCTCCTTCACTCCGGAGAGGATCGCCATCCTCCGCCGACACGGAATCACCCGCATTAGCCTTGGAGCCCAATCAATGGACGATGGTGTGCTCGCAGCCATGGGGCGACGGCACACGGCGATACAAACGCAGGAAACGGTCAGCGCCCTGAAGAACAGTGGATTTTCGAGAATCGGACTGGATCTAATTGCGTGCCTACCGGGGGTCAGCAACGTGATGTGGAGGCAAACGCTAGAGCAAGCTATCGCACTCGCGCCGTCCCACCTCTCAGTCTACTCACTCAGCGCCGCCCCTGGCAGCACGCTTTACGAGCGTCGGCTTCGCGGAGACAGCCACCCAGCCACGAGCGATGACGAACAATACGCACTGGCGGAGGCAACGTCTCAACTGGAAGCCGCCGGCTATCAACACTACGAGGTCTCAAACTACGCACTTCCGGACCACCATTGCCGGCACAACGTGGCTGTCTGGCAGGGAGAAGACTACATAGGCTTTGGTCCGGCAGCCGCATCGCGAGTCCAGAGACAGCGCTGGATAAACACCCCTGATCTTGCGCTCTACTGCCAACCGTTGGAGAGCGGTTCTGCCCTACCCCGTTCGGTCGACACGCTGACTCCACAGACTGACGCAGTCGAGCGGTTCATGTTCAGCTTTCGCCTCTGTGAGGGCATCAATCCACTAACCTTCTCTGCCCAACACGGAGATGCGGCAAGCAAACTCCTACCGGTCTGGATGGAGAAGCTCGCAGCAATGGAGCAGGACGGCCTCGTGATGCAAGACAGGGATCGCTGGCGACTCACGCCGCATGGCCTCTGCTTCGCCGACACCGTCGCCGAAAGGCTGCTTCCCTGACTACTCGACCGGGTATTGCGCACACAGGGATCTCACGGCCCCCCGAATCCGCGATAGCACGGCTTCGTCTTCGTTGTTCTGAATCGCCTCAATAATCCAAGCCGCAATCCGCCGCATCTCTTCCTCACCCATTCCACGGGAGGTTACACCCGGCGTACCAATTCGGATGCCAGATGTCACAAACGGGCTCTTCGTATCGAATGGAATCGAATTCTTGTTCACAACGATTCCGGCTTTATCCAACGCCGTGGCCGCGACTTTGCCTGTGGTTCCCATCGCTGCCACATCAAGCAGCATCAGATGATTGTCCGTTCCTCCGGATACGAGTCGCAGCCTCGCCGAAGTGAAGCTATCCGCCATTGTTGCCGCGTTTACGACAACCTGCTTGGCGTAGGCTTTGAAATCATCCTCCATCGCTTCTTTGAAGCACACTGCCTTGGCGGCGATCACATGCATCAGCGGACCGCCCTGAAGTCCAGGAAACACCGTTTTGTCGATCGCAGCAGCGAACTCCTCACGACAGAGGATCATACCACTGCGTGGACCCCGCAGGGTCTTGTGCGTCGTGGTCGTCACAAATTCAGCGTAGGGAACCGGGTTAGGATGACTTCCTCCTGCCACCAACCCCGCGATGTGCGCCATATCGACCATGAACATGGCGTCTACACTGTCCGCTATGGACCGAAATCGTTCAAAATCCAGTGTTCTCGGATAGGCGCTTGCTCCTGCCACGATGAGTTTGGGACGATGCTCTTTGGCAAGCTGCTCCAGAGCCTCGTAGTCAATCGTCTCGGTTTCCTTAGAAACACCGTAGGGCACAATATTGAATAGCTGCCCGGAGAAATTGACCGGAGACCCATGAGTAAGGTGTCCCCCATCCGCAAGACTCATGGCCATGATCGTATCCCCCGGATCAAGCACGGAGAAATAGACGCCCATGTTCGCAGAGCTTCCGCAGTGCGGCTGCACATTGGCATGGTCCGCACCGAATAGCGCTTTGGCACGTTCGATTGCCATCGTTTCCGCTTGATCAACGTACTCGCAGCCGTTGTACCAGCGCTTTCCGGGGTACCCCTCGGCGTACTTGTTAGTCATGACAGACCCTTGTGCCTGGCGGACGGCACGGCTTACACCATTCTCTGATGCAATCAGATTCAGCTCGTCCTGCAAACGAACCGTCTCCTTCTGTAGGACATCGTGGATCTCTGGGTCCTCAAGGTAGATGGCTGCGGTGTCAGAGGAGTGAGCCGCCAGCGTTGAGAGCTTGTCCACACGCCTTGAGTGCCTCTCGCCACCCTCAAACTCCCCGGCGAACCAGGCATCAAGAATCTCAGAGGCCTGGGCCGCGTCAATCAGGGCTGCCCCAAGAACCAGGACGTTGGCATTGTTGTGGGCACGAGCCATATTCGCCATATGGGCTGATGTGCACAGCGCTGCGCGCAGCCGCGGAAAACGATTTGCGGCAATGGAAATGCCGATGCCCGTGGTGCAAATGAGGATACCCGAATCAATACTCGCTTCATCCATCCGGTTGGCGACCTCGGCTGCATAATCAGGGTAGTCAACCGACGTCTTGTCATGGCACCCCAGATCCTCGAACTCAATTCCTCGCTCTTCAAGCAGTCCGCAGACCACGTCCTTCATCTCCAAACCACCATGATCGGATGCGATAGCAATCTTCATCGTCTATTCCTTCTAAGTTAGGCCTCTTCGCCTGCATCAATT